>OMJS01000181.1 GCA_900299365.1 Opitutales bacterium | reverse complement strand
CCTGCTTTCAGTCTCGACGGTTTTAGTGCATCTGATTCCGCATCTGACCCACAAATTGGGTATGGGCCTCACCGAAGCAGGTTTGGTGTTTTCCACGGTCAGTATATTTCAAATCCTTGGAATTGCCTGCGGAGGTTATCTGGGGGACCGTTTCAGCAAGCGGCTGATCTGTGTGTACTGCATGATCTTTCATGGAAGCGGAATGCTGGTGCTCGCCTTTTTTGATGACTATCTCCTGTTGATCATGTTTGCAGTGCTTCATGGGCTGGCATGGGGCATCCGGGGACCGCAAATGGTAGCCATCCGCGCAGATTATTTCGGCGCCAAATCTTTCGGCAAGATCATGGGGATTTCTTCATTGGTGGTCATGCTTGGTATGATGGGAGGACCATTGATCTGCGGATTAGTCGTGGACCATTTTGGAGTCTACCGTAATGCCTTCATCAGCATTGGGCTGATCAGTCTCCTGGGAGCCATACTTTTTTACTTTGCCAGGAAGCCTGATTTTAAAGTGGACCATGAAGGATAGTAAACTCCTACCCAATTCCGCTGGATCCTGCGAATTCCTCTCATGAAGAATTTTTGTTTTCAAGACCCAAACCGACTGAAGAGCTAAGTTCAGCACTCTTTCTCCTCGGGGTCACCAAAGCCAGTCCAGCCATCATCGAAAGCAAAGAGGCCCATACCCAAAGGGAATGTTCCTCGTCAAAAATCGCCATTCCCCAAAATACACCTGCCAGGGTCACAACATAGGCCGACTGACTGGCAAAGAGTGGTCCAGTGATTTTAATCACATAAATATAAAGGGTGTAAGCAATTGCAGAAATGAAACTGATTCCAAAAATAGCGAGTCCTGCAGTATCAGGAGGCCAGTTAAGAGACATTTGTTGACCACTGCCATAGAGCAATGGCAAAAGAAAAATCACTGCCAAAAAATTTCCGATACAGGCTACTCCAATTGGATTTAATTTCTCCGGCATTTTTGTAGCGATAACAATCCCTTCAAGTGAATAAAAGGCTGAACCTAAACAAGAGAGAAGGATCCAGGGAACCGCTTCAGGTTCCGGAAGGCTGTTTTCCGGGATGACGATCAGCAAGATTGCCAGAGTTCCGAAAACCAACCCTAAAATCCTTTTGAATTCAGGTTTTTCAAAACCAAATGGAATCGAGATCGCGTAGGTCAGAATCGGTACTAGAGTCACAGTGATGGAGAGAACCCCGGCTTGGACATGGGGTGCGGCATAATATAAAGAAACCCCAGGGATAATGAATCCACAGATCGCAATCACCAGACAGAGCCAAAGAAGATTTTTCGAGAATGGGAGTCTGATTTTTCTGAGAAACATCAATACCAACAATAGAATCCCCGCGATTATCGACTGCCATACCGTCAAAGTCAGAGGAGCAGTCCCATGATTGACAGCCACTTTTGCCAATGAAAAAGAAAGTCCCCATGCCACACCCATCCCGAGAATAAGGAACCAGGGAAAAAGAAACCTGAGGGTATTCCAGATCATTTGTCTGTTATTTAAGCAAAGAAAATGATGACAATGGAGGTACTCGGATCAGGAAGAGTGGAGGACCCATTTTTCAAAGAAGATGATCAGGCCGGGGAAGTCTGATCGGATTCGATTACAAGAACAAGGATAATCCGTTTTTTTCACCTCCTCATTAAACCATTGATATTTGGCATCGAATTTGAAAGAATTGCCTAATTATAACAATGGATTGCATGGAGTAACCATGGGACTCTACACACCTTATATACCCAGCCAGAAAATGACCCGTTCGGAGAGGATTGAAGAACGGATTCGTCAATGGAGGAATCGGCGCAGTGAAACCGTTTTTTTCAAAAACGCTTTTGACGAAGCCACCAACCTGCAGGTAGACCTGAAAAAACTCCTTCAACAGGTCTCTTAGAATACCTTAATTCTCTTTCTAGAAAAAAAAATTATTCCAAGTCCGGATTCTGTTGAGCTAACAAGGCCTCACGGTTCGGATTGTTGTGGAACCAGGCTCTATCGTTTCCTCCGATAGGTTGGTTTTCGACGGAATTGTAATTGATGTAGAGAATGGCCCTTGGCCAGGGGCTGATGTTTGGCGCACTTCCATGAACCAAGTTGCAATGGATGTATGCCACTCCTCCGGGTTTCCCGATGATCGCTTCAATTCCATGGCGTTCCGCAAGATCTGAAACCTGATTCTCGTCGATTTCCATCACCGTGTAACCCGTCGCTCCTTCCTCGGGTTTGACTTCGTTGGTCATCCCGATTCGATGGGATCCCGGGATGAGCAGTAGAGGGCTATTCACAGGTCCGGATTCATGTAGAAGGACCGCTGTCATCACACATTTCGGCTCAGGCATTCCGTCTTCCCTGTGCCATGTGCCGAAATCCTGGTGCCAGTTCCAGGCTCCCCCGCTGAAACCATGCTTTGGATTCAATCGGCTTTGATGAATATAAACCTCGCTTCGAAGTAATTGCCGAACGGGCAGCAAAAGCCTCGGAAGCACCGAGAGTCTTCCATAAGGCTGGCAGAATTCATGGGTCCCATAGACCAATCGTATGCCGTCTCCCTTTTTTTCCCGTACCACTTCAGGACCCGT
>OMJS01000180.1 GCA_900299365.1 Opitutales bacterium | reverse complement strand
TAGGAGTAAGGAAAAGAACGAATAAAACTTCTCGAACGATGCAGAAGTCGAGATATTTATCCTATTACTTTCAAATCATTGGTCAAGCCAGGTTATAGCCCGATTTAGCTTTAATTAAGGGAAAACCTAAGTACTGCTTCTGTTCTTGAATAAAGTACATCGTAAGAGCAAGAATCTTTATAACCCAATTCACTTAAGTGCTCCTTGAGAGCATGTTCGCTCAATTGGACATCCCGAAAAAGTAAATATTTGCTCGAGTAATCCTCAAGGATTCCTGATTCATAAATCAATCCACCATCTACAGTTCGTTCAACTGCGACTTTTTTTCCTCGATATTTTTCCAAGATGGGCTCCCATGCGTTGGGTACGATGCCCGTTAAATTCGTCTGCATTTCTTGAAATCTTTTATCTGAATCCTTAGCTTTGCCAAGATGGGTATCTTTGCTGATAGACCCAATGATTGCCTTAAGAGCTTGGCCAAAAGAATCACGCAACATGTTGTAAGAATTTAATAGGTAGCGTTTGAACCTATCTTGGATAAGAGGTCGCAACAATCTCTCCCTGTCTTTTTTCCACTTTAATCCAGCTCGAGTATCAGGGTCGGGAGCTTGCCTTATCATATAAGGAATTTTCTCAACCTCAGCGGAATAAATAATACGCGAACGAAAGGACGATTTTTTATTGGGATGTAGATCACTTATCTGCAACTCAATGCCCTGAGCAAAAACTTCAAGTTTTCCACAGACTCTTTCACCAGTGGTTAAAGAAAGTAAAATTTTATTAGCTTCAAACTTTTTCAGGCAATGATCACAGGCTCGTCTTTTGATGACCGCACCGATGAGGGCAGAGATGAATAAAAGAATAAGGGGTAGCCAAAATGTAAATGTATCCATTTAAGATAAGTATTATTCCGCGAAAATAGATTCTCTTTTATTCGAACTTGCAAGAAGAAGATTACCTTGCTTGCATAGTATTCTACACCCTATCAGCCCATATGTTCGATTTAAAAGTTTTACGACTCCTCGCCCTCTTTGCCTTTGTTGCCTATTTCTTTGGTTGCTCTGAAGACAAACCCGAGCCAAAGCAAACGACCCTTCCACCTACGGTTGATGCAAAAAAAGATGTGGTCAAGAAGCCCTCCAAGCCCACTCCGGTCGTTTACATTGAAGAACTCGATCAATTTCAAGAATACTTCAAGGAGCAACACGAAACCAGTTTAAGCCATGTGTCTAAGAAAAACTGGACGAGTTACACTGCAGGAAAAGACGGCATCCTAACCAAGGTCTTACTTTTCGGAAAACCGAATTATACAATTTCAGAGCATTACGGTTCCTCCATGAGTGGTTTTGTTCGGGCTGATAATCCCAACACCGGACCAAAGCTTGGCGAATGGAGTATTACCCGGGATGAAATTATTAACCAATTGGCCCTGCAGGGATTGACCGAAACGGATCGGGGATGGATAACTCTCCAAATGAGGGGAGAGATCCCTCAACAAGCCGGTAGGATGTACTTTATTGTTTGCGATCAAATTGGAAATAAACGGGCATGGTTTGGTGCATTTGCATTTGCTGAGGGTAATTCCTACAAAAAGGGAAGGTTTTGGCTCCATCCTGATCATGATTTAGTTTTCCGTACCTATGTGGGCAAAACTGCTGATCAACTGGAGAAAGAACAGCGGGGAGAACCATTGTTTGATTCTAATACTGCTTCGCTGATTCCCTCTAACGACATACCTGAAGCACCTAAACCAATGATTGAGTTGAGCAAAAATTTTGAACCCAAGATACTTACTCCGGAAACATCGCCTACTTCCGAAAATCTCTCTCCTGAGCAATCCGAACCTCTATACCAGAAAGCCACACAGGATCCTGTGGAAGAACCAATTATCGAACCCCAAAAAGATATTGTTGTTCCTGAAGAAACAGTCGAGGAATCGAAAGTTAATGAAATTGATCCAGAAGAACCAGCACCTAAAGGTAGTCTATTTGAGAGGTTTTTTAAAAACAAAGCCGAGTAGGCAGAATTGTTAAATGGTACCAGGGGGCGGACTTGAACCGCCGACCTTCGGGTTATGAGTCCGACGCTCTAACCACCTGAGCTACCCTGGCACTTTGTTTGATAATATGAACTTCTGTGCTCGCTCAGTCAATGTAAAGTACAGATTCAATTAATTTATCGCTTTGAGCTTTACCCAATTATCATTTGGTTGAAGATACAAGGGTTTTAAATTGATTGTGACATCTCAAAATTCTACCATCCTGATCATCGACGACGACGCGGAGATTCGTTACTCCTTGAACCGTGTACTTGCTCCCGATGGCCACAAGATATTAACGGCAGATTCTGGTGAGCATGGAGTAGAAGTTGCTGAGAAAAACCACCCCAACCTTATCTTTTTAGATAACCGGATGGGAGGAATATCTGGCATTGAAACTCTCCAGCATCTACGCACAGCTGCCCCTTCTTCTCTGGTTATTCTAATGACCGCTTATGGGACGACTCAGACTGCTATCCAAGCGATGAAGCACGGTGCGTTCGACTACGTACTTAAGCCTTTTGACCTAGCCAAGCTCAAAGACATGGTTGCCAAAGCTCTCAAGGCAAGTGCAGACGCCGGCAATTCTGAAAGTGTGGCTAAAAGACTTCTCAATAAGGAGGATTTTGAAGAGGGCATTGTGGGGAGCGGCGAGAAAATGCAACAGGTTCTCAAAAAGGTTGGGCAAGTGGCTGCATCTGAAGCAACCGTCATGGTGACCGGAGAAAGTGGAACGGGAAAAGAATTAGTGGCTAGGTGCATACATCGACACAGCCACCGCAATGATGGTCCTTTTCATGCGGTTAATTGTGGGGCTATCCCAGAAAATCTGATTGAAAGCGAATTATTCGGCCACGAGAAAGGTGCCTTTACCGGAGCGACGGAAGCAAAAGCCGGGCAATTTGAAATTTGTCATGGGGGCACCCTATTCCTTGATGAAATTGGAGACATGGGTCTGCCCACACAGACTAAGATTCTCCGGGCTATTCAAGAAGGGGAAATCCAACGGGTCGGTAGTACGCGGGTCAAAAAAGTAGATGTTCGCCTGATTGCGGCAACTCATAAAAACTTAGAATCCATGGTTAAGGAAAAGACTTTCCGAGAAGACCTTTATTACCGGCTTAATGTCGTACGTATCGAAACCCCACCCCTCCGATCAAGGATGGAAGATCTTCCTGAGCTGGTTGATTTTATGCTCGAACGCTTGGACAAAAAATTTGGCACCGGTGTAAAAGAAATTTCTACCGAAGCGATGGAAGTACTTTTATCATACATTTGGCCAGGTAATGTGAGGGAGCTGGAAAATGCTCTGCATTCGGCCTCCGTTGTCTCCAAAGGAAAAAGAATTTTGGCTAAAGATTTGCCACAGAGTCTCAGTACTGTAACCCCTCCCGCAGATGAAAATCTGACAAAGATTGAAGAAAAGAGTTTTTCCGAAACCAAGGAATATCATTCGTCTCAATCTGAGGGCATTAGAAGTTCTTCGCAAGAGATGGATGCTTCGCCTCCAGTGTTTGGAGAAACCGTCACAGTTACGGAAGATACCTCAACCACCCGCAAGACAGATAATACTTCCCCACCCTCCTCGATAAGCCTCGACGAAAGTTTTGACTTTGCTTACTCCCACCTTCGGGCAAAAAGCGACCGAAACTTGATCGAAGAGATGGAAAAAGAAGTCATTCGAAGAGCATTGCAGGAATGTGGAGGTAATCAGGTTAAAGCTTCTTCCTTACTGGGCATTACTCGGGCAACTTTAAGAAAACGGATTGATAGCTATCAGATTAGATACTGATTAATTTCTCTTTTGGTAGCTTGCCAAAGTTGCCTGCTTCCCTAATTACTCTTTTTTAGATATTTGTGAAAATGAACCAACTTCCAAGAATTGTTCTTACCGGAATCGGACTTACCTGCCCCTTGGGTAATGATTTACCCACCTACCGGGAGTCTCTTCTTGCTGGGAAAAGTGGAGTTTCGCTTTTTCCTGTCCGTAATATGGGTGACCAACCTGCAGGAGTATGTGATTTTGATCAGACCAAATATCAAAAACGTAAAGAAATTCGTGTGGGTACAAGAGCGGGAAGTATTGCCATTTTTTGTGCCAATGAAGCAATTTTAAATGCCGGCTTGAATTTAGATGAGCTCGATTCCTCCAGAATTGGTATTTATCTGGGCATTACAGAGCATGGCAATGTCGAGACGGAAACTGAAGTCTGCCAACTTTTCGATCATTATCAAGAAGATGTTAAATTCTGGACTCATCATCACAACCCACGCACAGTTGCCAATAATCCCGCAGGTGAAATCACTGTTAACCTTGGCCTGACCGGTCCACACTACACCATAGGAGCGGCTTGTGCGGCTGGAAACGCAGGGATAATACAAGGTGTGCAGCAATTGAGACTGGGCGAGTGCGACTATGCACTGGCTGGAGGAGTAAGTGAGAGTATTCGTGCCTACGGAATCTTTGCTGGATTCAAGAGCCAAGGTGCACTAGCTGTTCATGAAGATCCGACCAAAGCCAGCCGTCCCTTTGATCAAGGAAGGAATGGTATCGTTGTTAGTGAAGGTGGATGCATATATGTTCTTGAGCGCCTCGAGGATGCACAAAAGCGGGGTGCAAATATTATTGCTGAAATCGCGGGTTATCGGATCAATTCAGATGGTACGGATTATGTTTTACCGAATCCTGAAAGGCAGGAGGAATGCATGAGGCAAGCAATTGAAAACGCGAATATGAAACCAGAAGATATAGACTTGGTTAGCACTCACGCGACCTCAACTCCTCAGGGAGACGAACAGGAGTGCAAAGCCGTAAGAAATGTTTTCGGAGAGACTGGAAACACCCTGGTAAATAACACAAAAAGTTTTATCGGTCATTCCATGGGTGCTGCAGGAGCAATTGAACTGGCGGGCAATATACCCTCTTTTCGGGATGGTTTTGCCCATGCCACCATCAATGTGGAAAACCTTGATCCAGCCTGCACTGTTCCGGGTTTAGTCACTGGAAATGCGGTCGAAAAAGAAGGAGGAATAAATGTCATCCTTAATAACTCATTCGGCATGCTCGGAATCAATTCCGTTCTTATCTTGAAAAAGTTTGATGCTTAAGTTAGATACTCTATCTTAAACCTAGATGGATAAACAAAAAGTCAAACAAATCGTACTCGACATAATTGCAGAAATTGCTCCGGATGAAGACCTTAGCGATGTTAAGTCAGATATCAGACTAAGAGATCAACTCGATCTCGATTCAATGGACTTTCTCGATATTGTCATGGAACTTCGCAAACAGCACGGCATCGATGTACCTGAAGCCGAGTACCGTCAGCTTGAGTCTTTGGATAGTTGTGCCAATTATTTGCTCCCTAAATTCGAAGCTAGTGCGACTGCTTAACTGATCGGGGTATTATACCCTGCCCCATCACCCTTCATTGTCGGATTCAAAAACAATACCTTCTTCGGTTTCCTCAACTGAGGTATTAATCATTGGAGCAGGGCTTGCAGGCTTGGCGGCTGCAGTTAGGCTCGCCATGTTTGGAAAAAAAGTGGTACTTTTGGAAAAGCACTATGTGGTTGGTGGTCTTAACAGCTTTTATGCAAGAAAGGGGAGAAAGTTTGATGTCGGTCTGCATGCACTTACGAATTATCCCTCTCCCTCGTCAGGAAAATCCTCCCCTCTGCTTAAATTATGCAGGCAACTCAGACTGCCCATTGAAGACCTAAAACTTCTCCCGCAAAGTAGCTCTCGCATTACTTTTGGCACAAGTTCATTGTGCTTTACCAATGACTTCGAATATTTCCTAAGCCAAGTTGAGGAAAATTTTCCCAAGTCAGTTGATTCTTTCAATCAACTACTAGGAAAGATGGAAGCGTTTCCCGCTTATTCAGTAGATGCAGAAGAAATTTCTGCCCGGGCGGTTCTCTCGGATTCTGGTATTGATCCCCTGCTTGTCGAGATGCTGCTCTGCCCCACCTGTTATTAC
This sequence comes from Opitutales bacterium, assembly GCA_900299365.1. Taxonomy (GTDB): domain Bacteria; phylum Verrucomicrobiota; class Verrucomicrobiia; order Opitutales; family Seribacteraceae; genus Chordibacter. The sequence continues at coordinate 2,796 of OMJS01000180.1, read as the reverse complement.
GGATCCGCTAGGCCAAACGATATAGATTTTCCAACTTTCATCATGCTGTTTGATGCTATTTTCAAACAGGGACTTTCTAGACCAGAACTTGGCATACGGGCAATCTTAGACCCGCTTAACCAAAAATTGAAGGAATTGGGAGTGGATCGAAGAATGAACTGCGGAGTCACATCAATTACCACCAAAAATGATCAGGCTACCGAGGTATTATTAGAAACGGGAGAAGTTATAGAGGCAGAAAAAATTATTTCTACATGTGGAATACGGGAGACCGAAAAGTTACTTAACCTGCCAGCAATCGAAGATGAAAATGTGAGAATAGGAAAATTTAGTATCATTGAATCGATTCGTGTATTTGATGGGCACCCCCGCGATTTTGGATGGGATGAAACCGTTATCTTCTTCAATAAATCTGATAAATTTACTTACAATTGTCCGGAAACACTTGTGGACTTGGAATCGGGTGTAATTTGTATTCCTGATAATTACGGGAACCAGACATCTGGAAAAGAATCAAAAATGAGAGTAACACACCCAGCAAATTTCTCGAAATGGTCTGACCTTCTTGAACCTGAATACAAAGAGAAGAAGAAAAAATGGGAACAAACGATCCTAGAACAGGCAATGCATTTCCTTCCAAATGGTCAAAAGCTACTTCCGCAACTTATTGCCAAAACGCACCTTACCGATACCTTTACGCCCAAGACCATCAAAAGATTTACCAGTCATATAAACGGTGCACTCTACGGTTCTCCTACTAAGCGCAGAGATGGTTCTACTCGATTCAAGAACTTATACCTCGCCGGAACTGATCAGGGTTATGTTGGTATTGTCGGTGCAATGCTTGGTGGAATTGCAGTAGCAAATAATCAAATTCTACGATCCCAATAGTACCTGGAATCTCTTAAATCATTTGAGCAATTAAGCCCTCTTGCACTTCTGCCAGAACAAGGTAAGCCAAGTAGTAGGATTGGGCTTCGCTAGGTTTTTCCTCCAAAGAAAAATCACCCGATTCAAGCTCACAATCGGTGAAAGGGCCAAGACATGACTTACGAATAAATAATCGAATCTCAGTAATCGCCCGGATGACCAGTTCTGCATTTTCTTCCTCTACTTCAACAAAGCCATGCTTAAATTTAGTATCATTTAATAACCGGGCAAGGGATTGGCGGTCCCTTGACATATCCTCTTTCAAACTACCCTTCCACGATTCGGATAAATCGCTATCTTGTTCATCTGCATAAGGAAAGGATGGAGTAGAGATTTTCCCACAATCGGAAAAACATTTGGCAATTAATGGGGCAACTGCTCGCGTAATTCGAGAATCAACCTGCAATTGAAATTCAATCATCGCGTTCGAGGATTGTTTGTAAGCGCCAGTGTTGGAGTTGATAGGCAAAGGTCTCTGCTCTTTCCCGATTTCCTGACCAAACAACCGATCGCCCTCTTTCATGAACTTCCCTCATGTGCTTAATCGCCCGAGTTTCATCAAATCCAAAAACCTTTCTGAAAACCATAACCACATAGTTCATAAGGTTTACAGGGTCGTTCAACACAACAACACGCCAAGTGGGATTCATAGCAGTTTCGTCCTTGGTCTTCTCCTCAGTTATAGTTTCTGTGATCATTTGTTGATTATAAGATAAGGGATTTCGGCCTTTAAACGAGAGGATTTTTGAACTTTACGGGCTTGCCTGTTTTTAGAAAGAGGCTTTGCTAAAGGGATGCTTAAAATACCATCCTTTATTCTCGGAGGAATTCTTATTCTTACTGGTTTGATCAGCTATCTGGTCCAAGATCCCAGTCTTTCCATCAAGCTTACTGGGCCATGGGCAAGTGATGCAGAGTTTGTGCTCTCTGACGGCAACCAAGATGTCATGCTTGATTTCATGCCTTCAGATGAATCCGCAGGTGAGAATGTCTGGTGGATTGTGCATAAGTTAAACGAAGGACACGCCAAAAGTGCAAACGAAGATAATTACGCCCGCAAATCCGGCCGTATGAAGGGAGATCTCCAATCTTTCTGGTATGCCAGTTCAAGTGGTGACACCTTGGCTGGCTTACTTCAGGAATCTGAAAATTACAGTAATGCAGGAACTGAAAATTACGAATCAATACCTTGGCCTGAAATTGATGTAGATAAGGCTAAAGTCCGCTTTATTTACAACAATATGGGGGATGAAGAGGGTCCAGTTACCCTAACTTCCAATAATTGGGAAAATGTCCTTAATGCTCCAGAATCTGGAGAATCTCTTGAATTTGGTAAAAGTTGGACCGCCCTGATCCCTGGGATAATTGGACTGATTCTCATATTATTGGCTGTGGCTGCCGACAAAGCACCCAATGCCAAAAAGCACATCATGCATGTTGCTGTGCTAATTGCCTTACTCGGTTTCCTTTCCATCTCCAAAATGGTATTTGGAGCTTTTGCCGAAATGAGCTGGTGGCGTAATGAGCCCTATCAAATTTATGAAGCTTCCAGCCTCAAACCCACCAGTATGCTTCTCTCCGCTGGTCTTCTTTTGATCTATGTTATCTTATGTGTTGTTTCCTTTATTACTGCACGTAAGGAAATGGCTGCACAAGCAGCTCGTGATGCTGCCAAAAAAGCAGCCGTGCTAAAGAAAGCAGCCAAGCGGGAAGATACTCCAGATACTGGAGCAAAAAGCGAAAAGAAAGAGAGAAGTTCAGAATCTAAGGAAGATAATAAGAAGGATGCTCCCGAGAAGAAGGATGCTCCCGAGAAGAAGGATGCTCCCGAGAAGAAGGATGCTCCCGAGAAGAAGGATGCTCCCG
>OMJS01000179.1 GCA_900299365.1 Opitutales bacterium | reverse complement strand
TGCCGAGGATTCTGGGATCACCTGTGATATGCAGGATGGACGCGATCTTTGGTGGGATGAAGCGATGGCAGGTGCATCGCCCGATTGTCCATGTGAGGAGATGGATGCAGAGGATCCGCTTTTCATTCTCTACACCTCAGGGTCGACCGGGCAACCCAAGGGGGTGTTGCATACCACCGGGGGATACATGGTCTATACCGCAGTCACTCACAAATATATCTTCGATTATCACGAAGATGATATTTATTTCTGTGCCGCGGATATCGGATGGATCACCGGGCACTCTTACATCGTCTATGGTCCGTTGGCCAACGGGGCCACCACCACCATGTTCGAGAGCATTCCTACTTATCCTAACCCAGATCGCTATTGGCAGGTGATTGAAAAATGGAAGGTGAATCAATTTTACACCGCACCCACGGCTATTCGTGCAATTGCTGCCGCAGGAGAGGAATGGCCAAGCAAATACGATATGCCTAGCTTGCGTATTCTCGGAAGTGTGGGCGAACCGATCAATCCTGAGGCCTGGAAGTGGTACCATCGCAATGCGGGAAAGGAGAGATGTCCGATCGTGGATACCTGGTGGCAGACCGAGACAGGTGGTATTTTAATTACCCCGTTACCTGGAGCCACTCCATTGAAGCCGGGGTCTGCAACCTTTCCGTTTTTCGGGGTAAAACCAGTATTGCTCGATGCTCAATCCGGAGAGCGGATTGAGGGTAATGGAGTGAGTGGAGTGCTGGCGATGGAAGAACCATGGCCGGGCCAAATGCGCACTGTGTATGGAGACCATAAGCGCTTTGAGGATACTTATTTTGACCAGTATAAGGGTTATTATTTTACTGGGGATGGATGCCGGAGAGATGAAGACGGGTATTATTGGATAACCGGTCGGGTGGATGATGTGATCAATGTATCGGGGCACCGTATGGGTACTGCAGAAGTGGAAAGTGCACTGGTTGCTCACGCATCTGTTGCCGAAGCCGCGGTGGTGGGATTTCCTCACGAAGTCAAAGGGGAGGGGATTTATGCCTATGTTACACTCAATGCCGGTCAGGAATACAATGAGGAATTGCGTGGAGAATTGAAACAGCAGGTGCGCTCGGTAATTGGACCGATTGCCACTCCCGATGTAATTCATTGGGCACCAGCACTGCCCAAAACCCGTTCCGGTAAGATTATGCGACGGATTTTACGTAAGATTGCAACTAACGAAACCGATCAAATTGGCGACACCTCGACCTTGGCAGATCCTGCGGTTGTCGACAACCTGATTGCCAATAGGTGAATAAGATTTTTTCTTGGCACTCGCCAAGTAGGAATCTTTTCTTCATGGAATATTCTTAGCACATGAAAATTTATTTAAACGGTGACTTTGTAGATAAAGAGGATGCAAAAATATCTGTCTTTGATCATGGTCTTCTTTATGGGGATGGGGTGTTTGAAGGCATTCGTCTTTACGATGGTTGTGTATACAAACTGGATGAGCATCTGGAGAGACTGGAGCAATCAGCCAAAGCTATCTTGTTGGATATGCCGATGGACCGTGCAAAATTTGCGGATGCAGTGTGCGAAACCTGTCGGCAAAATAATCTGAAAAATGGATATATCCGGCTCATTGTGACACGTGGTCCTGGTCATCTTGGACTGACCCCTGACGGATGCGGTCCGCAAAGCGTCATTATAATCGCCGATAATATCCAATTATACCCGGAAGAACTATACGAAAATGGATTAAAGATCATATCGGTTCCTACTCGTCGTATCAATGCATCCGCCCTTCCACCGGCGGTAAAAAGCCTGAATTATTTGAACAACATCTTGGCCAAGATTGAGGCAAAGCGGGTCGGTTTTCTTGAAGCATTGATGCTCAATGATAAGGGAGAAATTGCCGAGTGTACCGGGGATAATGTCTTTATTATCCGAAAAGGAATTCTGTACACACCTCCCCTCGATGCTGGATCGCTGCGCGGAATTACCCGAGCGGCAGTCATGGAAATTGCGGAAAATATGGGTCTACCGGTAAAAGAACAAGCTCTGACCCGCTACGACTTGTGGATTGCAGATGAATGTTTTCTTACTGGCACTGCCGCTGAGGTAATTCCTTGCGTAGAAGTGGATCATCGTCCAATTGGAGATGGAAAACCTGGAGAATTAACCAAGAAATTGATCGGTCTTTTTCGGGAAAGTGTAAATTCTGATGGTGTGCGTTTAGACGGGGCAGGTTGATCGAAAAAATTCAAAGATTTTCCATTTGTTTATTTGGCGCGTCATATGCGTTGTATTTTGCGTGTGTGCAAGGTATATTATTTTAGGAAATATTATTTTAGATAGATCATGAAGTGTCACCATTGCGATAGTCAAGCCACCGTTCATTTGACCCAAATTATTAATGGTCAAATGCACAAAATGGACCTGTGCGAGTCCTGTGCTCAGGAAAAAGGAGTAACCAGTCCTGATAATTTGTCCATAGGTAGCCTATTAGATGATCAACCCAAAATGGATGCATCCACTGCCTCTATGACCTGTGAAAGTTGTGGCACTACCCACCAAGATTTTAAGAAAGGTGGACGCTTAGGTTGCGAAGCCTGTTATCATGTTTTTCGTCCTGTACTTGAGCCTTTACTGGACGGAATGCATGCGGGGATCAATCACCTCGGTAAGGTTCCGACCAGAAGTGCTGGGAAAAAGACTGTGCAAGATGATGAAGATGCACTTCGGAAAGCCCTGCAAAAAGCAGTGGAAGAAGAAAACTATGAAAAAGCGGCTGAACTTCGTGACCGCCTGAAAAAACTACATACTCAAAGTTCACCAACCGCCTGATTTTGTTATGTTTCACGATCTCTTTTTTTCCAAAGCAAAGGGCAGGGCACCCAAACCTTGTCCAATTGCCCTGAGCACCAGGGTTAGGCTTGCAAGGAATCTCAGGGAGTTTCCCTTCCCCGGTCGTGCCCAGTCCGGGCAGAAAAAAGCGGTCCTTTCCAAATGTATGGAAGCCTTGGAAAAGGTAAAAAATCTAAAGACATCGACATCCGTTGAATTAGATGAGTTAAGCGAATTAGATAAGCAGATCTTGGTAGAAAGACATTTGATTAGCTTGGAATTATCCCAGTCTGATGAGTCTGGGGGATTGGTCTTATCAGACGATCGTTCTTGCAGTGTGATGGTCAATGAAGAAGACCACTTGAGAATACAGGTGCTTAGCAATGGTTTGAATTTTGACAAAGTTTGGAAGTTGGCAGATTCCCTAGACTCGGGAATTGAGTCCAGTTTGGACTACGCATTTGATTCACAACTTGGTTTTTTGACTGCTTGCCCTACCAATTTAGGCACTGGAATGCGGGCCTCGGTAATGATGCACCTGCCTGGTCTGGTCATGTCAAAAAATATGGATAAAGTCATCAATGCCGTAAACCATCTGGGCATTGCGGTACGTGGACTTTTTGGCGAAGGATCTGATGCCAGTGGCAGCATCTTTCAAATATCAAACCAACAAACATTGGGCGAGTCCGAGTCCGCTATATTGGAACGTTTGCAAGATACTCTCGAAAATATAGTGCATCAGGAAAAGATGGCACGGGAAAAATTGATGGAAGATGACGGTTTGAGACTGGTTGATAAAATATGTCGTGCGATTGGTACGCTTAAGCACAGTCACCTCATACAAAGCTCCGAAGCTATGGACCACTTATCTCTAATCCGACTAGCTGCAGATTTTGAATTTCTTCCCGAAAAATTCCGTGCCCTTGCAGACCGAATGTTTATCGAGGTACAACCGGGCCATGTCCAGTTATCCGCTGGGAAACCAATTGAGCCAGGAGAACGTGATCGTTTACGTGCTGATACCCTGCGAAAAGAATTTCTTCGTATCCCCCAATTAAACTTGGATGCCCAAGTTGACTAACTTTTCATAATCCATATTCTAAAGTCATGTCTGAACCAATGAGCAACTTCACACCGAGAGCCCAACAAGTGCTCGCCCTGGCACGCAAGGAAGCAGATCGGTTCCACCATAATTATATCGGCACTGAACACCTCTTATTGGGGTTGATAAACCTCGGTCAAGGAGTGGCTGTAAATGTCTTGCAAAAAATGGGACTGGACCTTGATACAGTTAGGCAAGCGGTGGATGAACAGGTTGGTCTTGGACCAGAGGCTAAGCCATCAGGCAATATCCCCTATACTCCGAGAGTGAAGAAAGTTCTAGCCTTGGCAGGCAAGGAAGCAAAGTCGCTCAACCATAGCTATGTGGGCACAGAACATATTCTTCTAGGTCTTCTTCGTGAAGGAGAGGGTGTGGCTGCCCGCGTTTTGAAATCTTTGGATGTGGATGTAGATCGTTGTAGAAATGAAATCCTTTCCGAACTTGATCCCAATTTTGCATCCAGTGAAGAAAAAGAATCCTCTGTGGTGGGAGGAGAAGGAGATGAGCCTGAAGAAAAAGGAAAGGATGTAAAAACTCCGGCCCTCAAAGCCTTTGGGCGTGATCTCACCGAGTTGGCAAAGAAGGGTGAACTGGACCCGGTGGTTGGGCGGGCATCCGAAATACGCCGAGTCACTCAAGTGCTTTGCCGAAGGACTAAGAACAACCCTGTGCTGATTGGAGAAGCTGGTGTCGGAAAGACTGCGATTGTCGAAGGTTTGGCCCAACAGATCGCTGGAGGCATGGTTCCCGAAAATTTAATTGATAAAAAAGTTGTCACTTTGGACCTTGCCCTAATGGTAGCTGGCACGAAGTATCGTGGACAATTCGAAGAGCGTATCAAAGCGGTGATGGATGAACTGAGAAAATCCAAGAATATCATTATTTTTATCGACGAATTGCATACCATTGTTGGTGCTGGAGCAGCCGAGGGGGCAATGGATGCTTCCAATATTTTTAAACCCGCTCTGAGCCGGGGGGAATTACAGTGCATAGGGGCAACTACCTTGGCGGAATATCGTAAATATATTGAAAAAGATTCGGCTTTGGACCGAAGATTTCAGTCCGTTAAAGTGGATGCTCCTTCCATTGATGATACTATTAAAATCCTTCAAGGTATTCGCTCGAAATATGAGGATCATCACAATGTGTCATTCACTGACAAATCATTAGAAGCCGCAGCCAAACTGACTGACCGTTATGTGACTGGGAAATTTTTGCCAGATAAAGCAATTGATGCCATCGATGAAGCGGGTGCCCGTTCTAGGATGGAATCGATGAAGAGACCACAGGAAATCGAAGATCTATCAGATGAAATTAAAGAAATCTGTGCACTCAAAGAGAGTGCGATTTCAGATCAAAATTTCGAAGAAGCTGCAGAAGCTAGGGATAAAGAGAAAAAACTACGTGCGAAACGTGAGCGTGTGCTTGAAAGTTGGAAGAAAAACCGTGAACAAAACAGGGCGGAAGTCAACGAGGACGATATGCTCCAAGTTGTTGCAGACTGGACTGGAATTCCCCTTAATCGGATGGAGTCCAAAGAGAGTAAAAAATTACTTAAACTGGAGGATGAATTACGCGAACAAGTAATTGGTCAGGATTTCGCCACTCAGGTGGTGGCTAAGGCCTTGCGTCGCTCTCGTGCGGATCTAAAAGACCCCAAAAGGCCGATTGGTTCATTTATGTTCCTTGGACCAACCGGGGTAGGGAAGACTCATTTGGCCAAGGTATTGTCAGAACGAATATTTGGTGATCAGGAATCTTTGATTCAAATTGATATGTCCGAATATATGGAAAAACATGCGGTTTCCCGTATGATTGGATCACCTCCTGGATATGTTGGGCACGATGAAGGTGGTCAGTTGACTGAGGCAATTCGCAGGAAGCCATATTCCGTAATTTTATTCGATGAAATCGAAAAAGCACATCCAGATGTCGCTCAAATACTTCTGCAAATTCTTGAAGATGGAAGGTTGACAGACAGCCTTGGACGAAAAGTCGATTTTAGAAACACTATCCTTATCATGACCTCGAATGTTGGTGCCGAGATTTTGCAGCGTAATACATCGCTCGGTTTTACTGTCGGCGATGCCGAACAGGACTTTGAAAAAATCAAAGATAAGATTATGGATGAGGCAAAGAAGGTGTTTAAGCCCGAATTTCTCAACCGTTTGACAGAGATTGTTATTTTCCGACAGTTACTCAAGGAACAAATGGGGGCGATCGTTGACTTGGAATTGGATAAAGTTTCCGAGCGCTTGAAAGAGCGTAAACTTAAACTGGATGTCTCTAAGGAAGCGAAAGATTTTCTCATCGAACATGGATATGATAATAAGCTGGGTGCTCGTCCACTCCGTCGAGCAGTAGAAAAATATTTAGAAGATAATCTGGCCGAGGCTCTTTTGTCTGGGGATATCCGTAAGTCCGTTCCCATACAAGTTCTTTTGCATGAAGATGAGGATATTGGTCTAAGGTTTGAACAATCCAAAAAAGGTAAGAAAAAAGTATCTGTTTCTTCTCCCGAAGAGGAAAAAGAATCCGATTCTTAATCTAGTTGTCTTTTGATTTTTTCCGAATGCGGAGCAATCGGCTCGCCAGCAGGAAAAAAAATGGTAAACTACTCTCTCTTATTATCCCATTATGGAAAAAACATTAATACTACTGAAGCCCGACTGCTTTGAAAATAAAGTAGCCGGACAAGTGATTTCACGCTTTGAAGAAAAGAATTATTCAATAGTAGACGCTAGAATGATTCAATTAAATGATGACTTACTTCGCGAACATTATGCTCATGTTGCCCACCTGCCTTTCTTCCCGGAAATTGCGGGATTTATGAGTTCGAGACCTGTACTGGCTATGATTTTAGAGGGTGAAAATATCATTCAAGGTGTTCGTGATTTACTTGGACCAACTGACTCGACCACTGCACCCAAAGGTACCATTCGTGGAGACTTGGGTACTGATAGAATGCGTAATGTGGTGCATGCTTCAGACAGTCCAGAGAATGCTCAGGTGGAGATAGAACGGTTTTTTTCTGAGCAGTTAATTTCTGCTTAATCTGGAAAACCGGTCAATTGACCGGAAATCGTTCAATTTTTATACAACAAACACACGGCGTGTGTGGCGATACCTTCTTCACGACCGAGCGAACCAATACCCTCATGGGTGGTGGCTTTTATCCCAATACAATCCTCCGCTATGCCGAGAAGTGCGGAAAGGTTAGTACGGATGGCAGGCAAATAATCTCCAAGCTTAGGCTGCTGGGCAATTATAGTAAGATCAATATTTCCTACTGAATATCCTTTTTCATGGGTCAACATAGCCACTTTTTTTAGGATTATAGAGGAATCAAGATCACGATTAGATGGATCGTTGTCCGGATAATGATGACCAATATCAGGTAAGGCCAGAGCGCCGAGAATAGAATCTGCCAAGGCATGGATGAGGCAATCGGCATCTGAATGACCAAGTAGTCCCTTATGATAATGGATCTCGATACCTCCCAAAATTAGTTTCCTTCCTTCCACTAATCGATGAAGGTCAAACCCATGCCCTGTACGAATTGAAGATTTATTCATGATTGTAAGAGAAATTCTGCGTAAAGAAAATCGTCTGGAGTGGTGATTTTGGGATTTGGGTATCCTGACTCAAGCATACAGACGGGTTGATCAATTAGTTCGATTGCTGCCATATCATCAGTGATTAAAATTCCCTCGTTCCTAGCTTTATCCAAACCTTTAATTAGCCAATTCATAGGTGCTCCTTGTGGGGTTTCCATGAGCCAATGGTTTCTGCGGTCTATCGTGCGGGTCGTGGACGGTTCTAGGCTATCTTCTTTGTATTCTGTTCGTAAACGTAGCGTATCTTTTAGGGGCTTGGCCACGGTAACCGCCTTATCTTTTAAAATTTCATGGGCGATTTGATTAATGGTCGAAGATCGTATGAATGGGCGGGCACAATCATGAACTAACACGTGGGTAATTTCTTTAGGGAGTTTATTAATTCCTGCCCAAACCGAATCCTGCCTCTCTTTTCCACCAAGTACCCAGTATATTTTGTTGGATTCGGGTTGGTTTGGTTGTTGGGAAAGACACTCTTGAAGCTTAGGAAGTTGGGCATCATCTTTGTGAACAATGACCAAACTTGTGATTCGCTCAGAATGTAAAAATGCCAGACAACTTAGGGTGAACGCATTGGAGTGACCGATGGGATGGAGCAGTTTGTCATCCACTTCTTTCTTCATCCTACTACCGCTGCCTGCGGCTAAAAGCACTGCTCCAACCATAATCAATTATTAAGTTCTTCCCAAATGGCATTAAAGGCTGATTGGGGATCTGGTGCAGCCAGGATGGGCCGGCCGATGACCAGGTAATTTGCCCCTGCCCCTTTTGCCTCTCTTGGTGTCATAATTCGTTTTTGATCTCCACTATCGGAATTAGCAGGACGTATTCCCGGGGTCACTAGAGTGGTCGATTCAGGTAGAACTTGACGGAGTCGGGGAAGTTCAAGAGGGGAACAGACTATGCCACCAATTCCCTGATTAACTGCAAGATTTGCGAGGCGAACAACTTGTTCATCAATAGGACCTTTTACCCCAGTTGCTTCGAGGCCTTCTTGGTTGGTGGATGTCAATACGGTCACCCCAAGCAGCGTAACCTCAGGCATGGTATCTTTGGCAAATTTTGAACACCTAGCTAGTGCCTCTGGACCAGCACAGGCATGAAGGGTAATCATTCCAATAGGCAACCCGGCCAGGCTTTCAAGAGCCTTTGCCATGGTGTTGGGAATGTCATGAAGTTTAAGATCCAGAAAAACTTTTTTTCCTGAATCGGCCAGTTCATGAACTAAGGGTGTACCGTCCCGGAGAAAGCTCTGTAGACCAACTTTTACCCAGCTTAAACGCTCATCAGTTTTATCTAATACATTTTTGATTTGCTGACGATCTTCCAAATCGAGAGCTAAAATAATTTCAGGAGAAGATTCGTTCATGAATAGTCTTCATCATGACGAGGTAGAATTCTGAGCCAATTCAATTCTTGTATCGCACCTTTTTCTTTTCCTCAGTATTTTCCTGATTTGTAAGTGATTCAGCGAATAACAGAAAAATCTCACAACCAAATAAAAATTTTTGCACCTGCGAAAATTAACCTTTTTCTCGGAGTAACCGGGCGTAGAAACGATGGATTTCATGAACTTACCACATTACTCGCAAAGCTATCTATCGGAGATTCGCTCAGAATTCGAAGGGTAAAGAGAAATCACAACATAAAATTGCAATGCCCGGGGTTTGAGAGTCTCCAAAATGAAAAGAATTTAGCCTATCGGGCAGCCAAATTATGGTTTCAAATGACTGAGGAAAATTGGGCAGTTGAAGTTCTGTTGGATAAGGAGATTCCACCCATGTCCGGACTTGGCGGAGGAAGTTCCGATGCGGTATCTACCTTAATTGCGATCAATGAATTAGGGGATAATAAACTTTCTCAGCAGAAACTCCAAGAATTGGCTGCTGAGATTGGGTCTGATTGTCCGAGCTTTTTGAAGCAGGGGGTGTGCATTGCTCAGGGTAGAGGTGAACGGGTATCTAGACTCAGTCATCCAGTCGCCGAAAAATTAATTGGACAGGAAATCCTGTTGTTTCGTCCAAATCTGGGGCTTTCTACTGCAGAAGTTTATGGCCGGTTAGCAAAGAAAAAGAAATATTCTTCTGTAGGGTGGATAAATGAACTACTTCAAAAGTGGGAAAGTAATCGCCTGCCAATCCACGAAATTTTGCACAACGATTTGGAAAATGCAGTCTTTGCCAAACATATATACTTTCTTGTATTATTTGATCATATCGTATCTAAGTATGGTTTAAAACCCAAGCTTTCAGGCAGTGGAAGTTGTTGCTTTCTGTTAATACCCAAAGATTTTCAGGAATTACCTTCCCTCAAAAAAGAAATATCTCAGGCATGGGGAGAAGATGCCTGGGTAAGGCAGTGCAAAATCATACTTTAATTGTAAACTTTACTTCGTTAAGAATTTAGTTCCACTGGGTCTAAAATTAGGGCATTATATTATGTTGGTCAGAAATTTTACCCATGATTCAGAATAAAAAAGAGAAATCTGAGCTTATGCTTTTTGGGATTCCTGCGTCTCCTGGAATTGCTCATGGCCCGGTTTTTCGTTTCCTTCATGACGAAGTAAAAGTGGCCACTTATCATGTAAGCGAATCGGATCAGGAGGAAGAAATTAGGCGATTTTTAGAAGCCCTAGAAGTAACAAAATCTGAAATCCGTAAAATCCGCGAGGATGTAGCAAAAAATTTGGGGGAAAAGGAGGCAGGAATTTTTGATGCCCATATGTTGGTGCTGGAAGATCGAGCTTTAATTGACGATGTTATAAAAGAAGTTAAGGAATCCGGAGAGAATGTAGAAAAGTGTGTACACCGGGTTACAGAAAAGTACCTCAGCTTTTTTGATCAGTTGGAAGACAAATACTTAAGGGAAAGAGCGGTTGACCTGCGAGATATTTCCAACCGTTTACAACGCTGCCTTTCGGGGACCACTGCCTCAGGAACAGCATTTTTGGATGAGCCTAAAATTTTGGTTTCCGAGGATCTTACTCCTTCGGATACGGCAGCCTTGGATCGTTCCAAGATCTTAGGAATTGCCACTGATTCCGGTGGGCAAACCAGTCACGCAGTCATTATGGCACGTGCCAGTGGTGTTCCTGCTGTAGTCGGATTACGTAATTTATCTGATAAGTTGTCCGATGGGGATGAGTTATTAATTGATGGTTTTGAGGGAGTCGCAATCATTAATCCTAGCGAGACTACCTTATTCCGTTATGGAAAAGTTGATGTACAGAGACACAGACTGCTCAAATTGGTTGAATCGGAATCGAATCTGCCTAGCCAAACGGCCGATGGTAAAAAGATAAATATCTGGGCCAATGCAGACACCCCGCAGGAAGTAGAAAAAGCAATTGAATGTGGTTGCTTGGGAGTGGGTTTGTTTCGGACAGAATCCCTTTTCCTTCGGACCAATTCTCTTCCCACCGAGGATCAACAGTATGAGGATTATGTCCGTATGGTAAAATCTGCGAATGGAAAAACCGTCACCATTCGGACACTTGATCTAGGTGGCGATAAGCTTCTCGACGGATGGAACCAGCAAAAAGAAGCCAATCCATTCATGGGTTTTCGGGCGATTCGTTATTGTCTGAGCAATCCCAATGTATTTTTGGTACAACTTCGTGCAATCCTGCGGGCAAGTGCTCATGGCAATGTTCGTATTTTGTTACCCATGATTTCCGGAATTGGAGAGGTGATTCGGGCAAAAGAATTAATTACGGAAGCCATGGATGAATTAAAGGAGAGGGGAGAAAAATTTGATTCTCTTATTAAAGTCGGTTGTATGATCGAAACCCCGGCGGCAGTGGCAATTTGTGATTTACTGGCAGAAGAGGCTGATTTTTTTAGCATCGGTACAAACGACTTGGTTCAATATTTATTGGCGGTAGACCGGGTAAATAATGAGATCGCATTTCTTTATGAACCCCATCATCCTGCGGTTCTTCGTTCACTCAAACATGTTGCCAATATTGCCAATACTCATGATCTACCGGTTACTGTTTGTGGAGAAATTGCCGGAGATCCTCATTTTCTTCCTCTTCTTATGGGGTTAGGGTTTGATTCGTTTAGTGCATCCGCTTCTATGGTGCCAGAGCTAAAGTTTTTTGCTCGCCGTTTCAGTCAGGAAGATATTCTAAAAATAACTAAAGATTCGGAGAAAAAGAAACGTCCATCTGAAGTGAAGCAATTAATAAAAGATTTTCATGAAGCCCGGGTATCTGAGGCTTCGGTGGTGCAAAATTAGACTGATTTATACTTATTATTCGTCCTGAAACTTGGACACGAAAAGGTCGGTCATTAATTTTTCCAGTTCGATAGCGTCTGCCTTGTCACATTCAAAGGTCAATTCAGCCCCTCGAGCAGCTGCCAGCATCATGATGCCCATAATACTTTTAGCATTTACCCGGTCACCCTCTTTCTTGGTTACCCAAACTTCTCCTGCAAACTGTGATGCAATACGCACAATCATCGCTGCAGGGCGTGCATGAACGCCCATTTTATTACTTACTTCTAAGGTAAAAGTTTGAATATTTTCTGGTGAAGGATCGCTCACAAATACGATCTTAGATCGTTCAGGAGAGAAAAGACAAAGAAAAAGTTTTTGCCAACCACAAGGATAAAGCCGAGGCAAAGGCAGCGAGAAGATCGTCAAACATAACACCCAATCCACTTGGTAAGTTCTGTGCGGAGCGAATTATCCACGGTTTGAAGATATCAAAAATACGAAAAAGTAAAAAACCAAGAGCTAACCAAACTAAAGCCTCTGCAGTCGCGGGTTTTTCGAAAATTGAAGATGCTGGAAGGTAAACATATGGAATGACGGTGAACTCGTCCCAAATCACTTCTCCCGGATCATTGCGATCTAGCAAAATTTCAGCTCTCGAACAAAGAGGAATGCCAAGAATGAAAAGAGGAATGAAAAAAAGTGCAATCCCGAGGACGGGGAAACCCAGAACGAGGGTCAAAAAGGCAAATACAATCGTGCCAGCCAGAGAACCCATAGTCCCGGGAGCGGGAAGCTTTGTGCCAATCGGACCTAAGGTGGCTACAAAGAGAACGATTTTGTTCATTTTCCGGAATCAGTTATGGTTTGCAGTAAAAACATTCCAGTACTTTACCAAGTAATTTATTCCGGAATATAGGGTAAGTAGGCATGCAAGAATAAGAGTGAATTGAGCAGCTTGTGCAACTTGTACAGTCCAGGAAACTAGGGTTTCGCCGGCCTTGAGATTGGAGAAATCATGAACGATTGCACCATGGGCAAGGAATAGACAAATCGATGTAATCTGCATTACTGTTTTTACTTTCCCTGCCTTTTCTGCTGCTAAGGTTTTCCCCTGGGCCGCTGCCACAAGGCGAAGACCAGTGATGAGGAATTCTCGCGCAAGTATAAGCAGAATGGGAAACAATGCCCATAGACCAACAATTCCGAGAGCGAGCAAACTGACAAATGTACCCATCGTAAAGATTTTGTCCACTAGGGCATCCATAAACTTTCCAAAATCTGAAACTTGACCGAGCCGGCGTGCCAACCAACCATCGAGCCAGTCGGTTAATGCACCAAAGAGAAACAAACACAAGGCCGCCGTCCATGCCCAAGGAATTGGTTTGTCATTCCATGGATGAAGAAGGGCAACTACGATCACCATCAAGGGGATTCTGGACAGGGTTAGGAGGTTAGGTAAATTCATTTTTTAGAAGAGGCTAATTAGAACTTTACTAATCTATTGGCAATCACAACCAAAACTTTCCTTGGTTATGGACTTGTCCTTAGATAATCGATAGAAGGGAAATAATGGCTATTGCTTTGTACCCTGGCACTTTTGATCCCGTTACCTATGGACACCTGGATGTTCTTGGCCGTGCATCCCGTTTGTTTGAGCGGGTTATTGTGGCGGTTGCATCTGGGAATTCAGCAAAAAGCACAATGTTTTCTCCCGAGGAAAGAGCAAGTATGGTCGAGCAAAACCTCGATTCATTTAAAAATGTCACCGTTGAATTATTTGATGGTTTATTAGTCGAACATGCCCGTCGTAAGGGAGCTACGGTTTTGGTTCGTGGATTACGGGTGGTTTCAGACTTTGAGTACGAGTTTCAAATGGCCCAAATGAATAGGCATCTCGATTCGAGTTTGGAAACTATTTTTCTTATGCCCAGTCAGAAATATTTCTTCACCAGTTCGCAACTCATTAAACAGGTACACCGTTATGGGGAGCAGGAAACGGGCTTGGTTCCAGAAAATGTCCGTCTGGCCTTGAAGGAAAAATCGGGGACAAAAGAGTGAGTACTTCCAAACGATCAATCTTTGGGATCGTTTTTCTGACCATATTCTTAGACATGGTTGGGTTTTCGATCATTTTTCCACTCTTTCCTGCGATGCTCGATCATTACTTATTCCTGGAGGAGAGCATGGGTGGGGGAATTCTCTCAAGATTTGTCCAGTGGGTTAGTGGGTTTGGTCATGATATATTGCCTAGTAATCCGAACTTTCGTCTAGAAACCGTTATTTTCGGAGGGATTTTGGGATCACTTTATGCGGTCCTGCAATTTTTCTTTGCTCCAATTTGGGGTGGTTTATCGGACAGGTTTGGTCGGAAACCGATCTTGCTGTTCACTCTGACAGGAACGGCGATGGGATATTTTTTATGGATCATGGCAGGGGATTTTTGGCTGCTTTTATTTTCCCGTGTTATTGGAGGAATGGCGGGGGGGAATATTTCGGTGGCTACGGCTGCGATTGCCGATGTGACCACTCGCGAAAAACGGTCTAAAGGTATGGCCTTTGTAGGCATTGCCTTTGGATTGGGGTTTGTCCTCGGCCCTGCGATTGGTGGAATTGCCTCGCAATGGGATTGGTCCGCCTCAGAGCTAGTCTTTTTCGGCATGCATCCTTTTTCTGCCGCCGCTACGATAAGTTTCATTTTGGCGTTGGTGAACTTACTCTGGTTAAGTATCGGATTTAAGGAAACCTTGGTTCCAGAAAAAAGAAGTCAATCCACATCCTTTCTTCCTGCACTCTCTAAAATGGGCGATGTGACCAATTCAGATGCCCGTCGTACTTGTTTTACTTACCTACTTTACATGGTTTCATTTTCAGGGATGGAATTTACCCTGACCTTTCTTGCGGTTGAAAGGTTTTCATTTTCTCCAAAAGAACTGGGTGAGATGTTTCTACTGATAGGGGGAACGCTAATTTTGGTGCAGGGATTTGTGGTTCGGCGTTTCGTCGGTCGCATGGGTGAACGAAATATGGCACACCTGGGTATATTTATCGGTATTTTTGCGTTTATTATCATATCATACGCGGAGTCATATAATTGGTTCTATCCTGGTTTATTTTTAATGTCATCGGGTGTCGCATTGATTAGTCCAACCCTAACCGCACTCACTTCACTCAGTTCCAAGGAATCGGAGCAGGGGATAAATTTAGGAATTTTCCGGTCTTGCGGATCGATTGCCAGGTCAATTGGGCCCATCTCCGCTGGCCTCATTTATTTCACTTATGGTTCATCGATTGCTTACCTAATCGGAGCAGTTTGGCTAATCTTGCCAGCGGTTGTTTTATTTTCAGTTAAACAATCGGCTGGGACTAACCGTTTGGTATCTGCTCATTAGTCTTCTTTTCACTCGCCAATTTTTGCATATTTGCTAATTATTAACCTTCGAAACTTTGAAACTGACTTACTACTTAGCCTGAATGAATACTGAAGTAATCGATCGTTTGGTCGAAAAAGATCCATCCCTTGAATCTTCACGCCCTGTATTAGAATCCATGATTCCTGGAACCTATTGCATACATCGTAGTTGGGGATTTGGGTTGATTTCCGGATTTGATGATGAGCGTGGGATGATTCTGATCGATTTTGAGGATGACGAGCGTAGCAGTCATGCGATGGATCCAGTATTTTGTATCGATAAACTAGAACTTTTGTCCGAAGATCATATTCTTGCCCAGCATCGAAAAAATAAGGAAGAAATTGAAATAATTGCCAAGAAGGAACCTGCTGAATTAATCATTAAAATTCTGGAACAGGGAGATGATGGGTGTATGAGTACCCGAGAAATTGAACGAATTCTTGGATACATGCTTGGGTCTGCAAAAGCCAAGCGTTGGTGGACTGCTACCAAAAAAGTTCTTATTAAAGATCCACGTATTGCCGTTCCTAACAAAAAGAACGAACCTTATGTTCTGAGGGAAGAACCGGTTAAGCCCGAGCAAGAAATTTTACAGGACTTTTTCGAGGAAAAAAGATCGTACGAAAAAATCGCTCTAGCTGAAAAACTTTTTGATTTAGCTTCTGAGAAAGAGGATTTGCAAACTGATCTTCCTCAAGTTTTACATGACCTTACTATCGCTATCATGGAGGCAAAAAACCTCAGTCAGGCAGATCGTCTTTATGGTATCTGGGTGCGGAATAATTTAGCCCGCGATGTTGAGGAAGATGTTGAGAAACTGGAACCTACTTCCGCCTCTATTTTGAAGGAATGTGAAGAAGACCTGCCTGCCTTGGCTGATTTGATGCCGGCAAAATTTCATTCACGTTTTCTTGATCTCGTTGCCCGGACCTATCCGGATAATTGGAAAAAGATCGTTCTTAATTTATTGCAAAACACTGCAGTTAAATTTTCCGGGGAGTGTGCCCATTTCTTAATCGACCGGGAAGAGTCGAAACTCCTCATTTCATCCATCCATTCATGGCTGGATGAACAAAACCTCAAAGCACCCGTTCTTCTATGGATGCTCAAATTCCGAAAACTTTCCAAGTTTCAAGACCTTCTGGGCGAAATGATAAACCCGCGTTTACTCACTGCAGTATTCTCGGCAATTGATTATGAATCTCTTCAAAATGCAACCAGTCGGAGAATCCCGCTGGCTGAAATTTTGTCAGATGACCGGGAATTACTTGCCGATATACTAAGTAAAGGTACCGAGGAAAATGCAAAGGATCTCGCTCAGGCATTATTGTTAAACCCCGGATTTGAAGACCTTACAAAAAGATCTTTGCTCGCCCGATTTATCAAAAAATTTCCTAAAATTCAATCCATGCTCGATGGTGAGCAGACATCAGATGCTTCTTCTGCCAGCACTTCAATGGAAGATACCTTGATTGTATCTAAAGAAAGCTACGATCGAAAACTTGCCGATTTAGACCTGATCACCAAGGAAAAAATACCCGAGAATTCCTTGGCAATTGAAAAGGCCCGCGAATTGGGAGACCTAAAGGAAAATGCGGAATATCATATGGCAAAGGATGACCAGAAAGTTTTACTTGCCCGTCAGGCTGAATTGCAGGCTGATTTGATGCGTGCCAAGGCAACCGATTTTACTGAAGCATCAACTGATACTATTGGTATTGGATCGATCGTGGAGTTGAGAGACTTGGGTACTGGAGAGAAAATTAAATACACCATACTTGGGGCATGGGATAGCGATCCAGAAAACAACATTCTTTCCTACCTTACCCCAATGGGTCAGAGTATAATTGGAAAAAAAGTAGGAGATAATGTACAGATCGATATTGAGGGTAATGAACAGGCATTGGTTATCCAAGGACTGAGTCGTTGGGTAGACAAGAAGTAACCCGGATAAATATCTCGTTCCTCAGGGATATATCGATTATCCCACCGAATGCATCTGCTTCCCAATAATTTCTCAGTTACTGTTTAAGGAATTGCCGTTGCGGTATTAGTTCGGGAACTTTACAACCTCCAATAATGAAAATTACCGAGGTTTTACAGGTTCTGTCAGATTCTACCCGGTTACGTATGTTGCGTTTACTTGGGCAGGAGGAATTATCGGTTGCTGAACTGCAGGAAATTTTGGAAATGGGGCAGTCCCGAATATCATCTCATCTTGGATTATTGAAAAGAAATAACCTGGTTTCTGACCGAAAAGATGGAAAGCGCACATACTATGCATTACAGGTGGATTCATCCTCTAAGTTTGAATTTATCCGCCTGGCAATCTCTGGAGAATCCGAGGAGGAATTTTGGGAAAGTGATCAATCGGCACTTTCCCGAATTATTGAACGAAGAAGAAGTGAATCAGAGCGTTACTTTGATGAAGTTGCGGAAAGGCTGGGTAAGAACTATGTTCCTGGCAGAACATGGGAAGCGATCGGGCATTTTCTTTTTCGCCTAGTTCCATCCATTACCATTGTAGACTTGGGAGCTGGGGATGGAATGATTTCTCAACTGCTTGCAGACCGTGCACGAAAAGTGATCTGTGTGGATAGTTCTAAGAGCATGGTCAGGCTTGGTACTGATTTAGCTAAGAGAAAAGGGTTATCTAATTTGGAATATAAACTTGGGGACCTAGAAAAAATCCCGCTGCCCGCAAATAGCGTAGATCTGACCTTGATGAGCCAATCTCTTCACCATGCTCAAAAGCCGGAAATTGCCCTGAATGAGGCCTTTCGTGTACTTAAGCCAGGAGGTCAATTAATCGTGATTGATTTAAAAAAACATCAGTTTGAGAAGGCCCGTGAATTATATGGAGATCATTGGCTGGGATTTGGGCAGAATGAGCTTTATCGAATGATTGGGGATGCCGGTTTTCGTGGAGCAAAGGTTGAAGTTGTGGCAAAAGAAAATAAAAAACCATTTTTTGAAACTCTTCTCGCCTCAGCGGAAAAAGCCTAGTTATTTGTATACTTTTGTTCGGTTTTGGCTAAGCGATCAAGTATATCGATAACTTGATCCAACTCCGTTTGTGGTTGCTCACAGCCGTAATCCTGGCAGAGAAAAAAAGTGGGTTTTTTTACTGTGGCAAAGGCACCAAGGTAAGGAGCTAACTTAACAAGATCATAATTGGTCTGGTTGCTAGGTAAATAAACCAATGTTTTGAAGGGAAGAAACCGATTTTTTACTTCTTCTAAAAAGGACTGAGTTGGAATTTTTTGAAGATCACCTGCGATCACAATCTCATAGGGTGGATGAAGTGCAAAGGCGAGAGCATGTAAAAAATTCTCCGCTCCTGACGGATGAGTTTTTAAAAAACCGGAAAATGCAGAAAAAGAACGGTTTAAACAGTCCCGATATCGTTCTTCTCCAGTAATCTTCCAAGTTCTTGCAAGGTTCATTGCCATGATTGAATTACCGGAAGGAATGGCCCCATCATAAATCTCCTTTGGCCGGGTTAATAATTTTTCTCCATCCTTGGAGGTAAGAAAAAATCCCCCTGTTATGCGGTCTTCAAAAAAGTCACGGGCAAAATCGATGAGTTGCTTGGCATGCACTAGGTATTTTGAATCATTTGCTGATTCGTAGAGATCAAGGAGTCCTTGAGCGAGGAAGGCATAGTCTTCCAAGTGGGCAGGTAATCCTGCTTTCCCTAAACGCCAGCGCTTGATCAACCTGCCATCTGCCTGGCGAAGTTCCTTCAGGCAAAAATCAGCTGCTTTACTCGCCCGTTTAATGTATTCCTTTTTCCCAAATGCCTGCCCGGCTCGGGCAAAGGCAGAGATCATCAATCCGTTCCAGTCGGTCAATACCTTGTCATCCAGTTGGGGATGGACCCGATGCTCACGGTTCTGGAAAAGTTTAGTTCGAATC
This sequence comes from Opitutales bacterium, assembly GCA_900299365.1. Taxonomy (GTDB): domain Bacteria; phylum Verrucomicrobiota; class Verrucomicrobiia; order Opitutales; family Seribacteraceae; genus Chordibacter. The sequence continues at coordinate 1,070 of OMJS01000179.1, read as the reverse complement.
TTTTCCAACTTTTTCGACAGTTGTATTAAATCTAGGCTGTTATCCTTAGCGTATTGTGAAATGGATTTTTTCAGGTGGGGAATATTAGAGCCGGTTTTTGTACGGGTTGATTCATCTGAATAATTTCCCGATTCTTCGAACTGGTAAAGGTCGATAAAAAGAGCAGCATCCTCTTCGCTCAGAAGGGTGGAGATTTCTTCCATCTTCCATAGGTAGAATTTTCCTTCTACCCCCTCGCTATCCGCATCTTCTGCTGAGTAAAATCCGCCCTCTGGGGATGAAAGTTCCCGGTCGACATAAGCAAGTGTATGTTCACATGCCTCCTTAAAAAAAGAATCTCTGGTAATCTGAAAAGTCTCGAGGCATGCAATGGAAAAGAGTGCTTGATCGTAGAGCATCTTTTCGAAGTGGGGAACGAGCCATTCATCGTCGGTGGAATACCGGTGAATACCCCAGCCAATTTGATCATAAGTTCCACTTAGTCGAATTTGCCGAAGTGTATGCGTTACCATTTCCAAGGCTTTAATATTTCCTGACCTGTGGTAATAGCGAAGCAAAAAGGAGAGCGTATGGGGGGTGGGAAACTTTGGTTCCTGTCCGAAACCACCATGCACGGGGTCGTAAGCCACGGACAATGCCTCATAACAACGGTCCAAATGAGTTGCATTTAGATCCCCTCCGGACTGGCTAGCCTGTGCCTTGTTCAGATTTTCTATGATAGCCCGCCCGATTTCATCGGTTTTTTCCCGCTCATCCCTCCAAATTCGGGCAAAATGAGGAAGCAGGTCGAGCATCGAAGATTTGGGAAAATAGGTGCCGGCAAAAAAGGGAACTTTTTGAGGAGACATGATGATGGTCATGGGCCAACCACCCCGACCGGTCATCATTTGAGTGACCGACATATATACATTGTCGAGATCGGGCCTCTCTTCCCGGTCGACCTTGATACATATATAATGTTCGTTCAGTAATTTAGCCACTTCGGGGTCTTCAAAAGACTCTCTTTCCATTACATGGCACCAGTGACAAGTGGTGTAACCAATGGACAGAAAGATGGGTTTATCCTCAAT
>OMJS01000178.1 GCA_900299365.1 Opitutales bacterium | reverse complement strand
CTTGGCAGACTCATAGGTAGCATCAATAATTTTCATTAATGCAAGGGCTTGATCAGGGGTGTTTAGTGGGGCCTCTTTACCTGCTAGGGTAAGGGCAAAATTTTCAGCTGATCGAATTCGGCCCATATCTTCACACTCCTCCACCACGATCGATCGGTTGACGGAACGACCATGCTCCTGGAAGTATAGCTCACAATCATCGATTGCAGTGGCGTCGATTCCATCCCTTCCAAACAAGCGGCGGACCATACCTCCAGCCTTGGTTCCCTGATAGGTAACAGAAACTTCCTCCCTTTTATTCATCTCTGCCCAGGAAACCTGAAAGCTCAAAACCTGACCAGTTTCAAAACGAACAAATCCATGGGCCGCACTTTCCACATCGGTCACGCCATCGGCAACATCTGGAATTCCCCAAGGACCCTTAAATCCTTTGTCCTGAATAAAGTTATCAAATGTCTGAGCCAATACATGACTGGGTTTTGGGTAATCCATATAAAACAGGGCCAAATCAATCATATGTAAAAGATCAATCAGTGGACCACCACCTGATTGGGCCTGATTAGTGAACCACCCACCAAACCCAGGGATTCCGGTACGACGAATCCATTTTGCCTGAGCTGAGTTTATTTTGCCAATCTCACCCGCCTCCAAATACTTTCGCATCGCATAGGATTCAGGACGTGCCCGGTTATTGAAATTAAACATCAAGGTCTTGCCTGCTTCTTCCGCTGCTTGCTTCATTTCCGCAACTTCTTGGGCATTTAAGGCCGGAGGTTTCTCACAAAAAACATGCTTGCCTGCTTCAAGTGCCTGAATGGCCAATGGCTTGTGCGTACGGTTGGGCGTAATGATACTGATCGCATCCAGATCAGACAGCTCATCAAGCATTTTTTGAGAGTCCGAAAATACATGCTCGGCTCCATAGGTGCTAGCCGCCTTCTTGGCTGCTTCTTGGTTCATGTCACAAATTGCAACAATCTCCGATCCGCCTGCTTTAAATCCGGGGGCATGGTACTGTAACATACCACCTGCTCCAATGATTCCAATTTTTTGAGACATAAATTATTAGGGTATTTTGGTTATTTAGGAATTGTGGGGAACTTGACCCATTTTTGTTTTGAATTTGAGCTTTTAACCACCGTTTCTATGAAGGCCATTCCAATAATTCCATCTCGGATATCTGGATAATCATAACCGGACTTGCGGGGGAACTTTCCGTCAATTTCATCCCGTATCGCAACCGCTGCGGAGTTATATACATTAGCAAATGCTTCGATAAATCCCTCAGGATGCCCAAAGGGTATCCGAGTATGATCTGCCGCCGCACCCGTCACATATCCATTTCCACGACGATAGACTTGTCTTGGTTCACGGGCATCTTTGACAATCAAATCATTGGGTTCTTCCTGATGCCACTCGATTGATTTCTTGGTGCCATAAACCCGAATATTGAGGTTGTTTTCATCCCCATTGGAAACTTGAGAAGCATAGATAATTCCTCGGGCTCCCCCTTTAAAACGAACAAGTACATTTCCATCGTCATCAAGTTTTCTCCCAGGAATGTTTACGGAGAGATCAGCACACAGGGAATCAATTTCTAAACCACTAATATAATGAACCAAATTTTCCGCATGTGTACCAATATCCCCCATACAATTAGAAATGCCAGCTACTTTGGGATCGGCTCGCCAATTGGCGATGGATTTATCCTCACCTGTAAGGGCGGTAATAGCGTAGCCTTGAGGGTATTCACAAACCACCTTGATGATTTTGCCTAGATCGCCCTTTTTGACCATCTGCCGGGCAAGCTTAACCATGGGGTAACCGGTGTAGTTGTGGGTTAAGGCAAATACTTTTTTGCTCTTGGCGATGATTTTTTTGAGTTCTCTAGCTTCCGCCAAGGTAAAAGTTGCAGGCTTGTCACAAATTACATTTATGCCCGCCTGGAGAAAAGTTTTGGCCACCTCAAAATGCATATGATTACGCACCACGATGGAAACAAAATCTATCCTCTCACCCAAGGGCATGACAGACTCCTTCTTCGCCATCTCTTTGTAGGAGTCATACACCCTCGAACGATCGATAAAAAAATCCTTACCCGAAAGGGCCGATTTTTTCGAATCCGAGGAAAAAGCACCGGCGACTAATTCAATTTGTCCATCCAAAGCAGCGGCCCGGCGATGAACTCCACCAATAAAGGCACCTCTGCCTCCGCCTACCATTCCCATACGTAATTTTCTATTCTTCATAATCAGAATGAATTATTGGTTCTCTTTGTCGAAAGCTGAGTCGAAAGCCATTTCGTTAGGCTTAAAGTCGAGCTTTTTGACAAACGCACAGGACTCCTCCGCTCCATGGAAACGATCCATTCTACTGTCCTCCCACTCCACAGAAAGGGGCCCAGCATAGCCAATGTCATTTAAGGCAATGATGATTTCCTCAAAATTTACATCTCCTCGACCAATAGAACGGAAATCCCAAAAACGCCGTGGATCTGCAAAGGTGGTATGCCCTCCAAATACCCCAACGCTTCCATCTCCGTGTCCCCACCAAGCGTCCTTCATGTGTGCATGGTATATTCGGTCCGAAAAAGTACGGATAAACTTAACATAATCTACTCCTTGGTAGCCAAGATGGGATGGGTCGTAATTGAACCCAAATCGCTTATGACCTTTTACTGCTTCAATCGCCCTTTGAGCGCTGGCGATATCAAATGCAATTTCCGTAGGGTGGACTTCGAGTGCAAAGTTGACTTTTTGTTTTTCAAACTCGTTAAGGATGGGCCCAAAGCGTTTAGCGAAATCGGCAAAACCTTTATCCCAATAGGCTTGGTCAGTGGGTGGAAATGCATAGATGGAATGCCAAATACTTGAACCAGTAAATCCGTTGACCACCGCAGGGAAATCATCCTTCTTTCCCCGCCCGGGCTTAGCATTAATAAAATTTCGGCAGGCCTTAGCGGTCTTGGCTAATTTTCTGGCTGCACGTTTTCTGACCTTTTCAGGGTCTCCTTCTCCCCAAACATCAGGTGGCAGGATAGCCTTGTGACGTTCATCAATCAAGTCACAGACCGCTTGACCAACTAAATGGCTGGAGATGGCGAAGGCTGTCAGTCCATGATCGTTGAGGATTTCCCACCGCTCCTGACAATATTTTTTGGATACTGCAGCTTTATCGACATCGAAATGGTCTCCCCAGCAAGCAAGCTCAAGACCATCATAGCCCATTTGGGATGCCTTAGCGGCGAGATCAGGTAATGAAAGGTCGGCCCATTGGCCTGTAAATAGAGTTACGGATCTTGGCATAATGAATAATTATTGGGGTTATCGAATAATAGGGTAGTTTTGTTTCACAAATATCTAACTTTAGGGGCAACCTCTTTTTTTATAAAAAGTCGGAAAGCTTAGGGTCGAATAATAATTTTAGCAGCTGTTTTAGAGCCCAAAGTAAGTGAATATTTCCCGTCAATTTTAAATTCCAAAGAATCTGCAATAGGGTCAAATTGAACTACTTCGATTCTTTTCCCGGGAATCAATTTTTTCTTTCTGGCAAATTGCAGGAATTCCTTTCCTTGATCTTGAACCGACTCAATTCGGACAAAATCACCAACTTCACAATCGATTAAAGTGCGGTCAGATGCATTGGGCATGCTGCCCCGTTTTGTGGGAATAGGATCGCCGTGGGGATCATGAGTGGGTCGACCAAGAAATTCATCAAGTTTTTCCAGTACTTTTTCAGAGATTGCATGCTCCAGTTCCTCCGCCTCTTCATGAATCTCAGCCCAGTCCAGTCCGAGTGTTTCCACTAGGAAAGTTTCCAGCAAGCGATGCCTTCGCAACATATTCATGCCCATTTTTTTCCCAGAAGTTGTTAACTTTACCCCCCTGCGGGGTCGGTAATTTAGCCAACCTTTTTTTTCTAAGCTCTTCACCATAGTGGTGGCAGTACCTGGGGTTACCTGTAAACATTCGGCAACCTTTCCCATAGCCACTTCCGATGATCCCGCCTGAATCGATTCAATGAGGATTTGCTTCAAATAATTTTCTACCGTTGAACTAGGCATATCAAAGAATTTCTGCACCACCCTGTTCTTGACCCCATTCTTTTTCAAGCATATAAATTTTTATTTTGATTGATCAAAGTTTATAATTTTAATTGTAAAAATAATAATGCTTAAGTGTTTACTCATCGGATTTATCTCCATCGCAGTTTGGCTGAACAGCGGGTGTGAAAATATGGCTGTGCCTAAATCAAGTGATGAGCAAAAACCTAAGGTTGTTGCCACCACCACCCACTTAGCCGATCTTGTGCGTCAGATTGCCGGAAAACATGTTGAAGTGATTCCCTTGATGAAGGCCGGAGTTGATCCTCATTCATACCGGGCAACTGCGAAGGATATTGCACATTTGCAAAGCGCAGATCTGATTATTTTTCATGGCTTGTCGCTGGAGGGTAAAATGGCCCGTGTTCTAGAAGATACTCAATCAGGGCAAAAAGCACCGTACTCCCCCTGTATTGATTTGCCACAAGATCTTTTGTTAAGTGAAAGTAAACATACTATTGATCCACATGTCTGGTTTTCCCCCGATTTATGGACTTTGTGCGGTCGATCGTTTACTGATAAATTGATTGATTTCTATCCCGACAAAAGTTCTCTTTTCGAAGCAAATTTTCAAAAATTTAAAAAGTCGGTAAAGCGAATCGATGAGTGGGGACAATCCATGGTTGGTTCGATACCTGATTCTTGGCGTGTCTTGATAACCAGTCACGATGCTTTTCAGTACTTTGGAAACCACTTCCATATTGAAGTAGTCGCCCTCCAAGGTATCAATACCTCAACCGAAGCTGGCTTGGCCGACCGGACTAACCTCGTGGATTTTATTCGTAAGCATAATTCACCCGCCCTTTTTATCGAGAGTAGCGTAAACCCGAAGGCTCTAAAAGAAATTGCCCGCGAATCCGGTTCAGTGATCGGTGGAACTTTATTTTCTGATGCCCTAGGTACCCCGTCCCAATTTGCCAAGGGCCCCGATAATGAGCAACTTTCCACTGCCACATGGCAGGGCATGATGGCTCATAATATTCGGACGATTGCCCAAGCCCTTCAAAAAACTCCGTGAAAACAAACCTTCCCTGCCCCCTTGAAATCCACGACCTCACCGTGGCTTATCAACAAAAGCCGGTTCTTTATGGAGTCGATTTAGAAGTCGAGGAAGGTTCTCTTGTCGGGATCATTGGTCCGAATGGAGCGGGAAAGTCCACCTTCATCAAGACGGTAATGGGCATGATTAAACCGGAGGATGGATACATAAAAATCTTCGGAAAAGAGAAGCAAAAAGCAATCACCCGGGTTGGGTATGTTCCACAAAGAGAGAGTATCGACTGGGACTTTCCGGTAACGGCTATGGATGTTGTACTGATGGGCAGGTTTGGACACACAAGATGGTTTAGGAGGGTGGGCAAGAGGGACCGGATGTTTGCCTCCGAATGCCTCGAGCAAATGAATATGCTTCCCTTCGCCAACCGTCAAATTGGCAACCTATCTGGCGGACAACAACAACGGGTCTTCCTCGCCCGTGCCTTGGCTCAACAAAGCGATCTCTACTTGATGGATGAACCGTTCGAAGGAGTGGATGCAGTAACTGAAAAAGCCATTATCGAACTGTTGAAAAAACTGCGGGATCAAAGGAAGACTCTAATGATTGTACATCACGACCTCTCGACCGCTCAGGAATATTTTGATCAACTCATGTTGCTCAACCTAAGGATGATCGCATATGGAAATACCAAAGATGTTTTTACCAACGAACTTCTACAGAGAACCTACGGAGGAAAGCTTACCGTGCTTTCTGAAGTGGGTACTCGAAAGGTTACAGAACATACATCTTCCCAGGCAAATACCTAAATGTTTTTCATTTTTTTTAACAGGTTTAGATTACTCTCAGTCATAAGCGTTGGAGGTCCGGTAAATTTTCTGAGTGCGGCCCAGGTTGCAGGGCATCCTGAAAATGGATGGATAAATCAAGCCATAAGATTTTGGACTTTTGAAGATTCATCTATCTTGATAATCGTGCTTGGAGTTCTCCTGATCGGATTAAACTGTGGTCTGATGGGGGGCTACATTGTGACTCGGCGCCTTTCCATGTTTGGGGATACTCTTTCTCATGCAGTTTTACCGGGGATCGCGGTTGGGTTTTTCATTAGCCAATCACGAAACGAATTGGCCCTGATGCTAGGAGCAATGCTTTCTGGTTTTTTTGGGGTAGCCATAATTTCCACTCTAAAAAAATTCACCAAAATGAAAGCGGATAGTGCCATGGCTCTGATCTTATCTGCTTTTTATGCACTGGGAATCAGTTTGATTGCTCATTTACAACAGACCACAGGTAGCGGAGCTGCAAATTTGGAGAATTATTTATTTGGCTCCTTGGTCGGCCTTTCTCAAAGCGATCTACCCCCAATTATTTTCTGCCTCATTTGCATAGTTCTTACCTTTGTGATTATGAATAAGGAACTATTGATCTGTGGTTTCGATCCCTCATTTGCCCGCTCCATTGGTTTACCAGTTGACCTGATCCACTACTTCCTCTGGGTATTACTCGCATTCTGCATAGTCTCATCCCTGCAAACAATTGGAGTAATTCTGGTCTCTGCACTGTTAATTATCCCTGCAAGTACTGCTTGGTTGCTCACTCACCGAATGAGCCACCTGCTTATCCTATCCGCCTTTTTCGGAGGCACTTGTGGACTGCTTGGCTGCTTCCTTTCCTTTCTTAATAATCGCCTTGCTGCAGGTCCGATCATCGTGCTTTGCTCAACCGCCATCTTTTTTATTGTCTTATTTTTTAGTCCCTTACGGGGCATGGTTCCATCTTGGATAAGAAGGAGGAAGCAGGGGAAGAAAATTCGTTGGGAAAATACACTTAAAGCCTGCTATCAAGTGCTGGAGGATTCCCGCTTTAATGATCAATCTTTTTCGCAATCTCTCCTCGCCCGCAGAAGGAGGAAAAGTGATGGAGAAATTGAAAAAGAGGTGGACACCCTAATCCGTCAGGGCTACGCCACCCGTAGTAGAAAGGTTTCTCTTCAATCAAAGGAACTTCTCTCGGAATCGGTCCTTTCGTTGACCCCAAAGGGTTGGGAAGTGGCTTGCCGCATCGTTCGCAACCACCGTTTGTGGGAATTATACCTAACTAAGAAAGCCTCCTATGCTCCCGACCATGTGCATGATGATGCGGAGAAAATCGAACATATCATTGGCGAACAAACCGTCCGTCGTCTCGAGCGTATTCTTTCCAATCCTAAATTGGATCCACACGGCAAACCTATTCCCAGCCAAGATGATATTGATCGTGGTTGGATCTCTTCCGCAAAGGTTGCCCCGCAAGGATGAATTTTTTTTGGGAAACCTTGCTGGCTCCATGGTCAAATTCTCAGCAAATTTCTTGGAATCTACAAATTGTAATTATGGGCACTATGGTTTGTTTTAGCTGCG
>OMJS01000177.1 GCA_900299365.1 Opitutales bacterium | reverse complement strand
CAAAACCTTTAGTTCGTCCTGGAAATGCTGACCTTAACATGACCCTGGCGTTAGCCTTGGTTGCTAACCTATTTTGGATTTACTTCATTGTTAAATTTGCTGGATTTAAGGCAATCATCAAAGATTGGTTTGGTAACAAAGCTGAAAAATCTGAAGTTAGTTCCTTGATATTCGGATTGTTAGGTGTCATTTTCTTGGCAGTTGGTGTAATCGAAGTCCTTTCAATACTCTTCCGTCCAGTGTCTTTAACTTTCCGCTTATTTGGGAATGTTTTTGGCGGAGAAAGCTTGCTCCACAGCATGTTTTATTTAGTCCCCCAACTTAAGTGGATTCTTCCTGTCCCTTTTTATTTCATGGAGGTTCTTATCGGCTTGGTTCAAGCGTTGGTATTTATGCTCCTTGTGTCCGTTTACATTGGGCTAATCTGCAATCACGAAGAAGGAGACCACCACTAATTTCCGCACATGACTATAATAAAATTGTAGGTGTGTGATAACTAAATTAACCACTAAAATAAAACAATAAAATGATCGAAGTACTCGCACAAGCATCTGAACAAGCACAAGGAATTACAGGTTCCATACAAGCTGGCCTTGGTTGCCTCGGAGCCGCCATTGGAGTTGGTATCGTTGGCATGAAAGCAGCCGAAGCGGTCGGACGCAACCCAGACGCATCTGGTCAAATCCTCGTTCAATCTATCATCGGCATGGCCCTTGCAGAGGCTGTAGCTTTTTATTCACTTTTCCTTTAATCTCAGAGGTTTTACCTCCCATCTTCCATGATCGTTCTAGCCAACCTTGGAGATACAGCTCAAGGTATAGTTGAAACATTTGGGATTGATTGGCCTATGCTAATTGCTCAGGCGATCAATTTTTTGATCGTAGCCATAGTAATATGGAAGTTTGCCTTCAAAAATGTCCTTAGCACAATTAAAGAACGGGAAAAGCAGATATCGGATTCGCTCAAAAATGCAGACCGAATTAAGCTTGAATTAGAGGAAACTGAAAAGCAACAGCAACAAACACTTCAAGATGCTTCTCTTGAAGCGAAAAAGACAATCTCTTCTGCCCAAGAACAAGCCAAAGCATTGATTGAATCGCAAAAGGATGATGCTCGCAAACAAGCTGAGGAAATCATTGCCAAAGCAAAAGTCGCTATGGAACAGGAAAGGGAGCGTGTTTTACTGGAAGCCCGTGAAGAAATAGCCTCACTGGTTGTTTTAACCGCAACCAAAGTTCTCTCCAAAGATTTGTCTGAAGAGGAAAAAGAAAAGTTTTCTTCTCGAGCAACCAAAGAGCTTGATTTGGTCTCCTAATTTAATGGTCATGCTTTTTCGCTACAACAACCTCGTTCGCGAACTCGTCAACAAGTCTTCCAATGAACACGGCATTATTGAAATGTCATTGGTTAATGAAGTTCTTTCTGGACTAAGGGAATGTAAACCAACCGGGCATCGAGATATCTTGAAGGCTTACTTGTTCGAAATTCGTAAAACCCTGCGTAAACAACTTGTTGAAGTTGAGTTTGGCTGCCAGCCTAATGAGTCTTTAATCTCAAGCCTTAAGAGCAAATTAGACACAATTACATCCCACTCTCTTGATTTGCAAGTTTCCAAAAACGATCAGCTAATTGCAGGTTACCGCGTTCGTTTAGTGGATGATGTTTTTGAAGACTCAATCCAATCAAGATTATCCAAACTCTCCCAATCCCTTACTTCGTAAATTATCATATTTATCCATCATGAGTTCCATTACTGAACTAATTCGCAAGGAAATCGAAAGTTTATCCACCGATTCTACACGCACTAATGTAGGTACCATCACCACACTTGCCGATGGCGTAGCACGTGTGGATGGATTATCTAAAGTGATGTACAATGAGATGATCGAATTTCCTAATAATGTCTTAGGTATTGCCTTAAATTTGGAGGAAAATTCGGTTGGTTGTATTTTGCTTGGTGATGTAAGCTCCCTCAAAGAAGGAGATGAAGCCCGAACCACGGGAAGACTCCTCTCCGTACCAGTTGGCAAAGAATTGCTTGGTAGGGTAGTAGACGCAGTTGGGCGACCCATGGACGGCAAGGGTGCCATCAAATCCGATGAGACGCTGCCGGTTGAAAGAATCGCACCTGGTATTATTCCCCGTAAATCAGTAGATCAACCTCTTCAAACTGGTATCATGGCGGTTGATTCGATGGTCCCAATTGGAAGAGGGCAGCGCGAACTCATCATTGGTGACCGATCAACGGGCAAAACCACTATTGCGATTGATACGATTATCAATCAGGCGAAAATAAACAAGCAAGGGGAGAAATCGGGTGATCCCAATTTCCGTCCCGTTTATTGCATCTATGTTGCAGTTGGGCAAAAAAACGCCAATGTAGCCCGTACAATTAAGACTCTTGAGGAAAGTGGTGCCATGGAATATGTCACTATCGTTTCCGCTCCCGCTGCAGATAACCCCGCCAACCAATACCTTGCACCTTATTCGGGTTGTGCCATGGGAGAATGGTACATGGAAAACGGCATGGATGCTCTAATTGTTTATGACGACTTGTCTAAGCACGCGGTTGCTTATCGTCAGATTTCACTCATTCTTAAACGACCATCTGGTCGAGAAGCTTATCCTGGAGATGTTTTTTATCTTCATTCTCGTTTATTGGAAAGATCGGCTCGCTTGAACGAAGACAGTGGAAATGGCTCCCTTACCGCATTACCCATTATCGAGACCCAGATGGGGGATGTTTCCGGCTATATTCCAACCAATGTTATCTCTATCACCGATGGCCAAATCTTTCTTGAGACAGATCTGTTCAATAAGGGCATTAGGCCAGCGGTTTCAGTAGGATTGTCCGTTTCTCGAGTCGGTTCCGCTGCTCAGATTAAAGCCTACAAAAAAGTTGCAGGCAAAGTTAAGTTAGAACTCGCTCAATTTCGTGAGCTTGCTGCCTTCTCTCAATTTGAATCTGACTTGGATGCAACAACTAAAGCTAGTTTAGATAGGGGTGCACGAATAGTTGAGCTTTTTAAACAGACCGCATCAAACCCCATTTCGGTAGAAGTTCAGACTGCTATTATGTGGGCTATGCAAAATAATTTCTTTGATTCCATTGCTGTCAGTGATGTTAATCGTGCAACCCAAAGTCTGCGTGATTACATGGAGACTCAAGGTAAGGAGGCATGCGAGTTAATCTATTCTACTGGCAAATTAGAAGAGGAAACCGAGCAGAAACTCCGTAGTGCGGTTGAAGATTGGAAGAGAACCTTTTCCTGATCTTTATTTATTTTCCAATTTAATCTGATACAATAGATGGCCAACACTCGGGATATTCGATTACGGATCAAGGGAGTTAAAAGCACCCGACAAATTACCCGTGCTATGCAAATGGTAGCCACATCCAAAATGAAAAAAGCTCAGGATGCGGCTAAGAATGGACGCCCCTATGCCATGTTACTTGCTGATGTGATTGTGTCGGTTGCCGATGAATTTGAGGAGATTACTCATAAGTACTTTAATGATCGCCCAGTCAGGCATCGTGGCATTCTTGTTATAGGTACGGACAAAGGGCTTTGTGGAGCACTCAACTCTAATCTGTTCAGAATGTTGTCCGATGTTGATTCTTCTGCCAAGTTTGTTGCCGTCGGGAAGCGTGCCACTCAATACTTATCACGCACTCGCAGAGACTTGCTGGCTGATTTCAGTCTGCCTGACAAGCCCCGTTATTCTGACATTAAGCCAATTATTGAATTCCTTTTACGATCTTATGGGGATGATCAAATCGATACTATCGAAGTTCTTCATACTGGATTTATTAATACCCTAAGACAAGAACCTGAGTTAGTTCGTTTGTTTCCTTTGAACGATCTGGATGAAATGAGTCAAAAATTGCACGCCCGCTTTGGCATTAATGACCATGATGTCCCTAAAGATAAACGTGAAATTCTTATCGAAAACCGTGATGAGGTTTTAGCTGAACTAGGAACTTTATATATGAAGCAACAGATTCACCAAATGGTGATGGAGTCACAAGCTTCTGAACACAGTGCCCGCATGGTTGCCATGAAAACTGCAACCGATAATGCCGGCAATTTGCTCAACGATTTAACTCTTCAATACAACCGTGCCCGCCAAGCTGCAATAACTCAGGAAATTCTTGAGATCTCTGCTGCAACCCTTGCAAACTAGAATTTATTACTATCATGGAACAGGACAACTCGAACCAAACCCAAGGAAAAATCGTTCAAGTCATCGGAGCCGTCGTAGACGCCGAATTTCCAGCCGAAGGAATGCCGAAAATTTACGATGCCCTTGAGGTCACATACAAATTAGACGAATCGACCAATGCCAAATTGGTTTTAGAAACGCAACAACATCTTGGAGATAACCGAGTTCGTGCTGTTGCCATGTCTTCGACCGAAGGTTTGGTGCGTGGAATGGATGTGTTAAACACCGCCAATCCAATTTCTGTCCCTGTAGGTGAAAAAGTTCTAGGACGTATTTTTAATGTTACTGGTGATACTGTGGACAACCGTGGCGAATGCGGACATTCCGAAACCCGTCCGATTCACCGCCCAGCCCCGACCCTTGTAGATCAGGATACGGAAGCAAATATCCTTGAGACTGGAATTAAAGTAATTGATTTGATCTGTCCCTTTATCAAGGGAGGAAAAGTGGGAGCTTTCGGAGGTGCTGGGGTAGGCAAAACCGTTGTTATCATGGAATTGATTAACAATATCGCCAAGGCACACGGTGGTTATTCTGTTTTTGCTGGAGTAGGGGAACGTTCCCGTGAAGGTAACGATCTCTACCAAGAAATGTCAGAAGCAGGTGTTATTAACCAAGACGATATTTCAAAGTCCAAGGTTGCTTTAGTTTACGGACAAATGAACGAACCTCCCGGAGCTCGTATGCGAGTAGCTCTTTCAGGTCTTAGCATGGCTGAATACTTTCGTGATGAAATGGGCCAGGATGTTTTGCTCTTCGTAGATAACATCTTCCGTTTCTCCCAAGCAGGTTCAGAGGTATCCGCACTGCTTGGTCGCTCGCCTTCAGCCGTAGGGTATCAACCCACCCTTGCCGAGGAAATGGGAATCCTTCAAGAACGGATCACTTCGACCAAAAAAGGTTCGATCACCTCCTTCCAGGCAGTTTATGTTCCAGCAGACGACTTGACCGACCCTGCTCCGGCAAACACTTTCGCACACCTCGACTCTACCATCGTTTTAGAACGTTCGATTGCTGAACTTGGGATTTACCCAGCGGTTGATCCCCTTGCATCTGTTTCTAATGCCTTGTCACCTGAAATTGTTGGCGAAGAACACTTCAAGGTTGCACGTGGAGTCCAAGAGGTTTTACAAGCTTACAAAGATCTCCAAGATATCATTGCTATCCTTGGATTGGATGAATTGTCACCTGAACAAAAGCAAACAGTATTTCGTGCCCGGAAGATACAAAAGTTTCTTTCTCAGCCTTTCCATGTTGCTGAAGTTTTTACGGGAGTAGCCGGAGAATATGTATCGGTTAAAGATACGATCCGTGGTTTTAAAATGATCCTAGATGGAGAATTAGATGAAGTAGCGGAGAATGATTTTTACATGAAGGGCGGAATTGATTCCGTTATCGGAGGAGATAATTCTTAAGTTCGCAGAAATATCGCTCCCATGCCACTAACTCTTGAAATTGTAACTCCTGACGCTACGGTTTTTTCCGAGGATGTCGACTCTGTGGTCGTGCCTACTGCAAACGGTAAAATTGATATTTTGCCCCACCATGTTCCCATCATCGATAAATTAATTCCTGGTGATCTGAAGGTCGAACGAAATGGATCCCATGAATACTTAGCGGTCAGTTCAGGTTTTGTTGAAGTCTACTCGGACAAAGTATCAATTCTTACCGATGAGGCACTGATGATTAGTGAACAAGATGATTCCACAATTGAAGATGCGGTAAAACGTGCCCAAGATGCTCTATCGGAAGGGAAAAAGAGTAACTTGGATTTAGCCGCACTCCAAAAGCTGGAAGCCGCTGCTCGTTTTGCATTAGCTCAACAGATTGCTAAAGGTAAATCTAAATAATTTGTTAATGGTGGGCCCTGTCGGACTTGAACCGACGACCCGCCGATTATGAGTCGGATGCTCTAACCAACTGAGCTAAGGGCCCGAAAAAGGATTATACTAATTCTTTTCGATTCAGATACAAGTTTGATATTCCCAAACCTTGATTATTGCCTAACCTTAAGCGGCAAAGAGCAATGAATCTGAAATTAACTTTTTAAATATTTGATCCCTTTTCTGACGGGCCTGTTTAAGACTTGGAGTTCTCAGGGATTTTCTCCTTCTTTCTGAAGTGACTGGGGTAGGGTAGATCGTGTAATGAAGCCACCAGGTACCATTGTTGTTCCATAAATGGTGATTAGGGTTCGATTTGTCCAGACGGATTGCGAGTTCCTCAGTCGATTGTTTTTGTGATAGGTTCATGGTGCGTAATTAGGTTTTTACACACTTTGCTCGAATTGCCAGAGGTTCGAACAGAGCGCAAATTTCGGTTATAGATTTTAACCGCACATCCAGGTCTATGACCGTTGTACCACCGTGACCGCTCAATAACGTTCGGTTGGTTGTCAGATTAATCTGACAATCTATGGATGCACATGGCTAAGGGTTATTAAAGAACAATGTTTTTATAATTTCAGCAAATGAAGGAATATACAACTTTAACCTGTGTCATAAAAATTGGGTAACCAAGCTTATATATGAATGGCTTCACCATGAACTGATGCCGCAGCTTCTGCCAATGCCTCACTCATAGTCGGATGGGCATGGATTGTCTGATGGATCTCGTCCACGGTCGCTTCCAACTTTATGCCCAATCCATATTCGGTAATAAGTTCAGTAGCATCAGAGCCTATAATATGGGCACCCAAGATTTCTCCATATTTCTCGCCTACCAGAATTTTTACAAATCCTTCGGAATGATTGACCGCCACCGCTTTACCTGATGCAGCAAACGGAAATTTCCCAACTTTGTAAGCGACTCCCTCCTCCTTCGCTTTTTCTTCGGTTAATCCAATGCTTGCCACTTGGGGTTGGCAGTAGGTACATCCAGGGAAAGAATTCATTGGGATTGGATCGGCATGACCAAACATTCCATTTACCGCCTGAACCGCCCGGTAAGTGGCAACATGAGCCAACCAAGGAGGACCAATAATGTCACCCGCCGCAAAGACATTTTTTAAAGATGTTTGGTAATTCTCATCTACTTTGATGTATCCGCGATTCAAATCTAGTTTACAAGAATTTGAAAGTACTCCGTCTAAGTTAGGAACGACCCCGATGGCAAGTAGAACCGATTCCACCTCCAGCAATTCATCTCCCTT
>OMJS01000176.1 GCA_900299365.1 Opitutales bacterium | reverse complement strand
CGATGCTCCTCATCCGGTCCGTGACAGGCAATACACTTATTGGAGAGGATGGACTTGATCTGGGTATTAAAATCCACCTTCTCTTCGGCAAGCACTGTAGATGCAGTAACGATAGCAAATATCCCGTAAATTCTCACAATTTTCATTTTAAGTGATTAAGTTTTGTCTGCAAATGCCATTTAGTTAATCTCAAAAGCACTGAGTTGCTTAATTTCATTCCTCAGGGTTGATTTATTCTTAGATGAGAATTTTATAATTTTTAAATGAAAACAGTTTCGCTTATTTTTTTGACCATAATTTCGACCATCTGCTGGGCAAATTCAGAAAAACCAAGGGCTGATAAAAGCTTTAGTGATACGCTTCGCTTTCGGATCGAAATTCCAGCTGGCACCAAGCAAAAATGGGAATTCAATGATAAAACGGGCGAGATGGAGAAAGATTACAAAGATGGAAAAGAAAGGATTATTCAATTTCTGCCCTACCCCGGAAATTATGGATTTATTCCAGAAACTCTGGCAGGAGACGGTGACCCCATCGATGTGATCGATCTGGATGAAGCGGAGCAAAGAGGAGAACTCAAAGAAGTAAGAATTATTGGAGCCCTTAATTTTGAGGATAAAAGAGAAGAAGATATAAAATTTATTGGAGCCAGTCCCAATGGTACTTTTGGGCACATACAATCCATTGAACAATTGTTGCCAGAAAAGCCTGCCGTTCTGGAAATTCTCAAATCGTGGTTTCTCAACTACAAGAAGCCAGGCAAGATGGTTTTCTATGGATATATTAGCCGGGATAAATCAGTCAGATTGATCGATTCAGCAAGAACGAAATGGAAAACAAAGAAGGAAGGAAAATAATTAAGTAAGAATTATTCCTCGTCGTCTTCTTCCCAATCTTCCTTCTCGTCTTCTTCCCAGTCCTCCCATTCATCCGGCCAGTAGAAAACAACTGCATGATCATCCATGCGAATCTCAAAGCCTCCTATCTCAGCTATATAATGGAGGAAATCATAAGCTGGAATGTTGTGAAGTTGGAGGGTAATGACCTCATCTTCTTCAAACTCTCCCAACATACTGACAATATTTAGGGGTTCCGTACCGATAGTACGTGCAAACTCCATTACTTTGTCAAAACTCGCCTCCCTGAAATTAACGGTTTCAATAATGGTTGTTTTTAAACTGGAAATCAGCGCCTTTCTCGCTTCGCTCTCTTCCTCGATTAATACTTTGTACTCTCCTTCCTCCAGTTCGATTACTTCTCCATTCACCAATTCAAAGGATCCGTATTCATCGTCGTTCTCAAGATTGAGTAGCACGATAGGATCAGCGGCAATGGCTACTTTGCAAAGCAAGGATAAGATCAAGAAAAGGGCAAAGAGTTTGGTTTTCATAGTGGTTTAAAAGTTAATGGGTTGTTAAAAGTACATGGTCCATTTCTGAAAAATCTGATCTAGAACAAGTGCTTACAAAATCAGAACCAATCATCGTCATCATCGTCGTCATCGTCGTCACAATCTTCGTCTTCATCATGCCAATCATCCCTTGGTAGGATTACAACTGCATTGTCATCTATGCGCATGTTCAAACTACAAACCTCAAGTAGATAGCCAAGAGCATCAAAGAACGAAATATTCTTCAATGTTAGTGTAACATCTAGATGATGCATTGCTCTATGTGGAATAACGACTAAATTAATATCTTCAGAAATTTTTCGCATGTGGTCTAAAGCTTCGAAAAAATCCACATCTTCGAAAGATAGACTAGGAATGTTAACTCCCTTCATCTTTTTTATTAAATTTGTTTGGTTTGAGTTATAATCTTTCTCGTCCCCAACTAAAGGAGATGTAAGAAAACCAACGATAAAGATCGGTAATAAAAGTTTGGTTAAATGGTTCATTAGGTTTGGGAGATTTTGGAATTTGATACTGTGATTTTGATATATGAATTCTTATTTTTATTGCTCTTTACAAGTATGGTTGATTTCAGCCAATTCGAACGGTTCTGATCAGAATAAATGACAGACTTAGATTTAACATATGATTCGGACTCTAATTCTGTAAAACAGGTGAAGTAAACTAAACAGGTCAAGCTAGCCAAGCAGGTGACGACCAAATATGAAACCTTTCGAGATTTTGCAGAATACTTAGTTTGTATATTGTAATTTTCAATGATTTGAGCTCGGATTTGTTCGCTCAAACACAACTTGTCAACACTATCACTGAGAATTTCTGAGAAATCTTTTTCAAAATCTGACTTTTGGGGAAGGTGCATTCTTTTTATTTGTTCCTCAACTTGAGAAAAGGTTCAATTCTTGAGGTAAAAGTTTTTTCAAGCTCTCTCTAGCATAGTGTAACCGCGACTTAATTGTACCCTCACTTACATTTACTTTCATAGAGATCTCCTCAATGCTAAGATGATCATAATAAAACATAATTAATACCTCACGATGCTTTAAGGATAATGACTGGATCGAAGAATTAATTAATTCAGAAATTTTCTCCGTATCATGTGGTAGTGCTTTTTCTTCGAGCGATTTATCGTGAATTTCAGGCAAACGATCAGGGAAACATAATCTAAATATATTTCTATTTCTTTTTCGGTTCAGGTTAAGCAAGATTCCATGCAACCAAGAGTAAACTGCTGACTGCCCGCGAAATTTCTTAATTGATCGAAATGCTTGCAAAAATGTCTCCTGCACTAAATCTTCCGCCACATTTTTTTTACCGCATAGTAGGAATGCAGAACGAAATAGTCTGTCTCCATAAAGCTCAAGTAAAACAACAAATACCTTACGGTCTCCTTGCTTTAAGGCTTTTTGTAAATTCTTCTCGTTCATCCGTAATAAGGTTAAGTATCCTGAAAGTTTATTAGGTTCAAAAGAACTTCATAAATTATTAAAATTCAGAATCAACTTGAGGTAGCACGATGATTTCTTAGCACCTCATTATTGTTAACTTTGCGTGGGTAATAGGGTTAGGACCAATTAAAAAACAAAACTCAACAAAGACCATCGTAGAGACCTAACAAGGAAAATCATTCCTCGCTAGATCCAACAAAAAGGGCGGACCCCCTATGGAGCCCGCCCCTTTGTGAATTGATAGGAATGTTTTAAACGCGGTGGTTCAAGGCATGGACCACATTGAGGGCGTCGTTTCCGATCCGTTCCATCTCATTTAAGATATCCACATAGATCATTTCAGCTTTAAGATTTTCGGTCTCCTTCATTCGCTTAACTGCGTTTTTGCGCAAGCTCTTACGGGATGCATCGATCCGGTCCTCGATCGATTCGGCCTTGGCAAGATCAGGAGCTTTGCTGTCAGCTCCAAGATGAGTCTGATAAAGTTCCATGAAGTCAATAATCTGCTCAGAGAATACTTTAATTTCACGCAAAGTCTCCTCGGGCAATACCCTGTTCTTGCGATATTTCCGGTGAGCGAGCTGTACCAGACGGTTACAGCAATCCCCAATATCCTCGAGTTCCGCAGTTACCCGAAGCAGGGAAGCAACCCGTAGGGCACGTTCGCCCGCCAGGCTCTCGGTGGTACAATGGATCAGGGTCTGGGTAATATCAAAGGCGAGCTCATCACACTTGTCCTCCAGTTCTGAAAGCTCGCGAATTAATTTTCCTTTATCCTCATTGGGGCTCTCGAATACCTCGACGAAGCCTTCAAACATGTAGCGGTTAATCGCCGCCAAGCGGTTGATCTCCGCCTCGACTAAGGCAAGGTTGAGTTCTCCAGTTTTCGGAAGTACGCCTGATCCCTCGTAATGAAGGGAGGCCAAGCTACCAGGCTTGGGTGTACCACCCTTTACTTTAGGTTGGACGATCTTTTCGACCAGTCGGCCCAAGTGAGGCGTAAATCCAATCAAAAGACAAATATTGGTCAGATTAAAGAGGGTGTGAAACAGGGAGAGGTGCAGAGGAATATTACGATCCACGATACTCTTCTTCGCCTTGGCGATTTGATCCTCCGTCGGTTCGCCATTCAATTCCCCCGAGTCCTGAAGATATGCGACTGCCTCCTGTTGAGTTACATCCTCCAAATATATGGCTCCTGGCATTATGTTATCCAGCATTCCAATGAACGGGTAGAAGAGCAGAAGCATCCAGCAAACCCCAGCAATATTAAAAATAAAGTGGGCACGGGCTGCACGCTTGGCATTGATATTGGCCCCAATGGATGCCAACCAGGCAGTTACGGTAGTACCGATATTCTCCCCAAGTACAATCGCAGCCGCGATCTCAAAATTAATCCAGCCATTGATTGCCACAATGATGGTAATACCCATGGCAGCAGAAGAAGACTGTACCAGGATGGTCAGGAATACACCGATTACCAAAAAGATCAGTACCGATCCAAAGCCGAAACTGTTAAGGTATTCGATAACTCCCTGAATGTCCTGAACCAGCAACTGATCCGCCGGATCGGAGCTTTTAAGCAGGCTCTTCACATCGGGAACGGCACTCTTGAGTTCGCTTAAACCAAAGAATAGGAGACCGAATCCTACCAAAAATTCACCGGTGTGCTTAAGCTTTGGTTTGGTCGCGAACACCAAAGGTAACCCAATCCCAATGATTGGCAGTGCAATCTTAGAAAGACTGAATTTTCCAATGGTCGCTATAATCCAACCAGTAAGAGTCGTTCCCAGGTTTGCTCCCATGATCACCCCGATGGATTCCATCAGAGTAAGCAGTTGAGCATTCACAAAGCTCACAACCATTACGGTGGTGGCGGAGGAGGACTGCACCAGGCAGGTAACCAACAATCCGGTCATCAGACCAAAGAAACGGTTCTGGGTCATGGATGCCATGATCCTCCGCATTCCATCTCCCGCCACTTTCTGGATGCCTTCACTCATTACGCGCATTCCAAAAAGAAAGATTCCCAGACCACCGAGGACATAAAGTAGTCCCACGATGAATTCCCAAGTCGTTACATTAGCCATGATTTTTAAAATTAGGGTTTGTAATCAAATGTTCCAAAATTGTTCTAGAAAAGGAATTGCATACGGGCACGGAAGCCATCTGCTTCATCCTCAGTAACACCACCGTCAATGATATCGTTCATCTCATATCCGAGCATGAATTTGATGTCATGCCCGTTGAACAAGTAGTTGATCCCAAAGTAGTGCTGCTCGAACTCATCACATAATCGGGATGCACTTGCTAAATTTGCACGTCGAATAATCTCCTTCGCACTTACAAGATCAGTACCTCCCTTACCTTCGACGATGGAGTAACGATATACAAATTCCCAGTCTCCTTTGTTTTCCTGTTCAATGGTATAGGCACCCTGAATAGAATATCCCTCGTGATCATGATCACCTCCTGCAGAATCTGCAGTTCCCGACATATATTCCGCTTCCAATTCAAAAGGACCAGTTCCAATTCTGGCGAAAATATTCCATGCATTGGTTGCATCATACCCCTTGGTAACATTGGAGTCATCATTTTGCTGAACTCCAGCAGCAACTCCAACAAGGTAGCTGATCTCATTCATATCTCCCTCATAGGAGAGCCTACCATAGTAAGAAAGCTCGTTATTATCGTAGCCATACAAACCATCGTTAAGTGCAGAATCCTTGGAATTGTGATTCTGCCCGGAATTTACCACCGCCACATCATAGGAAAGGCCTGTATCGGCAAGTTTACCGGAACCAAACAAACCTGTATGGCGGGCATTGAACTTTAGAGTCTCGGCAAACTGTCGGTTCACTGCTGATCTCTCTATGGTCTTCATTTTGGCTGAAGATGTGACCTCTTCCAAGCCGAAGGGAACTTTCTTTTGCCCGATATCCAACCGATAACCATCATCAGATTTATACCATACGGAAGCACCCTCTATAAAGACCTGGTCGGCTTTACCATCTCCCTCATTGTTAGGAGATGCAGCAAAATCCATAACGATATCCCCGCCCCAGTTATCCCCAATCTTGGCATGACCACCAAGAAAAAGACGACGGAAATAGAAATGGTTTTTATCTTCATCTGAGTTGTTATCTGATCCGATTCCATCCCACTGGCCTTGGATACGACCGGAAAATTTCAAGTCCGTGACTTTTTTGCTTTTGGGCGAAACATTAACCTCAGCGGATAAGGATGTAGCCGCCAAAACAACGGACAGGGCTGTGATAAGAAGGGGGGTTTTCATATTTGCTTGTTTGGTTTATATTGAATTCCCTCCGATCCTATCACGCTTCCGTTACGCAAATGGGTAAGAATTGTTACAATTATGTTACATTTTTAGCCACCGATGTGAATAACAGCGCGAACAACCAGTTCGCTTCATTAATTTCAGAGACTAAAATTAAGGTGCAGAAGGCAAACGAACCATGAAGATAGATCCCGCTCCCTGCTTGCTTTGAACGCGGATCGATCCACCATGGGCCTCCACAACTTCTCTCACTATACTCAAGCCAAGGCCAGTGCCTCCGCGTTGACGGGATCTCCCTTTGTCCACCCGGTAAAACCGTTCAAAAACACGCGGAAGATCCTCTTCCGGAATTCCCTGCCCATTATCTTCCACCTTGCAGAGAAAAGAATCTCCTTCCTTCTCCAGGGTGATTGATATTTTGGTCAAGCCCTGGGCATGTACGTACGCATTTTCGAGTAGATTTTGAAAGATGCTCAGGAGACGATCCTCATCTCCATGCACGGAAAAATTGCTCTCTGGAATCCTCAAATTCACAGCAATCGAATCCTCACCCATTCCGGATTTGAAATCATCGGTTGCTCTCTCAATCAACAGTTTCAAATCACAATTTTGTTTTTCAAAACCTGATTCCGGAGAATCCAGACGAGCCAACGAAAGCAGGTCTTCCACCAAGGAGTGCAGTCTACCGGAATTACGCTGAATCTTTTCGAGAAATTTCTTTCGATCTCCCTCTTTCAAGG
>OMJS01000175.1 GCA_900299365.1 Opitutales bacterium | reverse complement strand
GGCACCCTGCCCTGGAAGATTCAGGCGGACTGGGACTATTTTTTGGAAACCACCCGAGATGATGTTTTGTTAATGGGAAGAAGATGTTATGAGGATTTTACTGAGCACGCGGCATTTCGCAAAGTAGTGGTGCTTTCTCGGGATCCGGAAATTCAATTTATACACGGAGAAAAAGCCGGCAACCTGGCTGATGGATTAGTCCTCGCCCAATCCATGGGAAAAAATACTTGGATATGCGGGGGAGAAAATATTTACCGCGAGGCCATGCCCCTAGCCGAGGAATTATATTTAACCCGGATCGATCAAGATTACACCGGCGATACCTTGTTCCCACCATGGGAAGAATTTTTCACCAAGGAAATAAGCCGAAAAGAAATGATCACAGAGGGTAAAAGACTCACCTTTTTAATCCTTGGTAAATAAAAGATTCTCCGGACAATTGCCCGTAGGCTTGCTTCTGTTTGTTAGAAAGCTTATTTCTTTTTTCTGGAATGACTGATTCGATGCGATTTTTAACCTACGATGATTTGGACGAGATTCAAATGGAGTTTGGTACTCCTACCTTTGTCTACGACGAAGCAACTTTACGAGCAAATGCCCGTGAAGTGCTGAACTTCCCCAACGCTTTCGGACTCTTTCCTCGTTATGCAATGAAAGCGGCACCTACTGCTGCGATTCTCCGAATTTTCAACGAGGAGGGCCTAGGGATAGATGCCAGTTCCGTCCATGAGGTGGAACGGGCTGTGCGGGCAGGGTTTGGCACTGAAGCGATATCCCTGAGCACACAGGAATTGGCGGATGATTTTATCTACTGGGCGCAGGATGGCATTAAGATAAATCTTTGTTCCATAAACCAGATACACAAAATCGGGAGATGGGGGAAAGCCACACGAGTAGGATTGCGTTTCAACCCGGGCAAAGGATCAGGGGGAAATAACCGGACTAATGTAGGCGGTCTGGCAAGCAGTTTTGGGATATGGAAGGATGATTTAAATGAGGCAATTAAGTTGTGCCAAGAGTACAAACTGGTTGTCGAGCGTATCCATACCCATATAGGGTCGGGTTCCGATCCGGAGGTCTGGAAAATGGTGGCCTCGATGACGCTGCATCTGGCACGGGCCTTCCCCTCAGTTGAAACCATTAATTTAGGTGGTGGGTATAAAGTGGCCCGTATGCCCGATGAAAAACCGACTGATCTTCAGGAGGTTGGCGCACCGGTAAAAGAATTGTTTAAATCCTTTGCCGAGGAGACGGGCAGGCAGTTAAAACTCGAAATTGAACCGGGCACCTTCCTTCTTGCCCATGCTTGCAGCTTGGTCACCCGAGTACAGGATGTAACTTCCACCGGAACAGATGGATATCGTTTCCTTAAACTCGATTCTGGAATGACGGAAATTTTACGCCCCAGTCTGTACGGGGCTCAGCATCCCATCCATCTGGTTTGCGAGCCAGGGCAGCAAAAATTCCGAGAGTCAATGGAACAGGTGGTGGTTGGACATTGTTGTGAGTCCGGCGACCTCCTCACCCCTGCCCCCGGAGATCCCGAAGCCCTAGCCCCACGAATATTACCCCGTGGAGAAATTGGAGATTTTTGCGTAATTGAAGGTGCAGGAGCATACTGTTCGTCCATGGCCACAAAAAACTACAATTCTTTTCCGGAGGCAGCCGAGGTAATCAAAAAAGAAGATGGTCGTCTCGCCCATATTCGCAAGAGGCAAACATTTGACCAAATTATTGAAAACGAAGTAGTCCCGTGAAAACTTCCGGCCTCGGTCGATTTACCCTTGGGCAACCCCTGCCCGCCAGAACCCATGCGGTCTGTGTGAGCCTGCCCAAATTCGAAGATGTGATTGGATATGAGGAAAAAGACCCGATTACCCTGCAATCCATGCCCACTGGATATCCTAGGTTTGTCAGGCATCAAATGATCAATCAAATGATTGAGCATCTGGACGAGTCAGCGGGTCAGGATACCCAAGGATATTTATTTTATCGCGAACAGGACTGCCGGGAAGTAATTGACCGTTACCAAATCGACGGGGTCCAACTCTCTTCCGGTGAGCAATGGACCTTATTACAACTTCCATCGGATTCCTCTCAAAATCGCCTGCTAGCTGCTCATTTCCAACATACCGGATGCGGCATTTCCTCTCGATTGGCCGAGGATTATCTATGGGACCGTGGATTGATTGAATCTCGGGAGACCTTATCGGAAATTCCAAACGCTGAGGATATTATTCGGAAGACCATATCCCAGGCACACGGTCCCGAAGTCAGGTCAGAAGATCTCTTGCTCGCCTCATCCGGGGCCAATGCTTTTCATGCCCTTTTTCAATCGGCCACCAAACAGGCAAATGCCAGGAAAAAGCCCATCTGGATACGATGGGGTTGGTTATATCTCGACACCATAGAAGTAATGAATTTGTACGGCTCTAAGAAAGGAGAAGTGATCGAGATTACTCAGGTTGGAGACACCGATAAATTGGTTGAAATCTTTCAAACCTATGGCGATCAAATTGCTGGTGTGGTCACCGAATTCCCTACCAACCCACTCTTACAGGCAGGTGACCTGGAAAAGGTTCGTTCACTCTGCGATAAGTACAGTTCTCTACTCATTATTGATCCGACCATGGTTTCCCCTAAGAATGCAAAAATTACCCATCTTGCAGATGTGGTGGTCAATAGCCTGACCAAGTATGCCGGGTGGGAGGGAGATGTAATGATGGGCAGTCTTGCTTTCCCCCGCTCCTCCGTTTTGGGCAGGGAACTTTTTTCTTCCGTCCGGGAATTGATTTGCCCGCCCTACCCAAGGGACATGGTCCGTATGGCTGAGCAAATTCCCTACTACGATAATTTTATCGAACGAGCTAATACCCATGCTTTACGAGTCGTAGAATTTCTACAACATCATAAAAAAGTTAAAAAAGTACACTGGGCATATCAGGAAGGCTTTAGGAAAAATTATGAAAAATTTGCCGGTTCCGAACGGCCTGGTTGTAATCTTAGCTTTGAACTAAGTTGTAGTTTCGAAAAATTTTACAACCGTTTACAGATGCTCAAGAGCCCCAGCTTCGGCACAGAATTTTCCAATTGTTGTCCCTATGTGTACCTCGCACACTATTCTTTAATTCAATCGCTCGAAGGAAGGAAAATTCTATCTAACGCTGGGCTTTCTGAACATTTGCTCAGGCTATCTGTTGGTCTAGAACCGGTTGAGGAAATTATCGAAACTCTGGGAGATGCCCTGAAATAAAAAAGCTCCCCGCGACTTACGGAGAGCTTTTTTGCTAAGAATTAAAGTAGTTGGATTACTCGAAAGTAAAGGGGTCAAGTACTTTGCGCACCCGACGCTTGGACAATCTTACATACGCAGGCACTCCATTTTCGAAAGGTACTTCCACCTCTCCAGCAATCAGGGGTTGGGCATACTTAATAAATTTGGCAGTCATGCTCACACCATCTTCAGAAATCCAGTCTTCGGGAATTTCCTTAACCCCGTTGGCAATTTCCGAAAGAGGAGCGAGTCCAGTTTCACACGAATAAGCCTCTCCTTCCCCGCGTACCAATATTACCATCTTATCAGTTTCGCCTTCCATCGCAGCTTTAACAGCTGCCTGACCGGCCATAAAGGCTTCGTCGTTATCGGTTTGTGATGAGCAATGAGCGGCGGCACGCTGCCCAATTCCGAGTTTGCAGGAACGGGCTTTTACCGCAAGGTTTTGCTCGATAAAATTGGCAAGGAAATCACCTACTCCACCGAGTTGCTGGTGCCCAAATGCATCCTGCCCGGATGCGGAGTTGGCCACATAGTTTCCGTCCTTATCGACCAACCCTTCGCCAACCACTACCATGCAATAACGATTCTTTTTCAGGACAGTTTGTACATCATCAATGAATTTATCTTTAGAGAAAGATAATTCTGGTAGATAGATTAGATGCGGAGCATCGTTAGGGTTTTCTTTACTCTTGGCCAAGGTGGTGCCGGCAGCGATCCAGCCAGCATTACGTCCCATCACTTCAATGATAGATACTAAATCATGCTGGCCCATGGCTTCGTGATCAAGGGCAGACTCCTTCACCACGGAGCATAAATATTTCACCACGCTTCCATAACCTGGACAGTGATCCGTGGTAACTAGATCATTATCGATGGTCTTGGGTACACCAATCACCCGCAGGGTATATCCTTTGCTCTGGGCAAGTTTGGAAATTTTATCGGCAGTATCCTGAGAATCGTTCCCGCCACAGTAAAAGAAGTAGCGAATATTGTGTGCCTCAAATACTTCAAGGATACGCTCATATTCCTGATCCCGTTTAAGTTTAAAACGGCAGGTACCTAAAGCGGAAGCTGGGGTGTAACGGAGTCCACGAATATTCTGCTGGGACTCTTCGGCAAGATCAATCAGGTCTTCTTTAAGAATCCCGAGTACCCCGTTCATTCCCCCGTAAATTTCTTCAATACATTCCTGATTGAGCGCTTCCGAGATGACCCCGGCTACACTGGCGTTAATGACGGCAGTAGGCCCGCCCGATTGAGCGACCAAGCAATTTCCAATTAGTTCTTCAGCCATGACTTATAAAAATGAAAGTAAGCTAAAAGAAATGCACCCTGCCCCCCCCTGTTGGCAACCGCAAAATCAAAGAAGTGGTGGTGTAAATTCTTCTAAAATAAATAGTTCACAGAATGGAAGGTGGGCAATATTCCTTCGCTTCTGGGTATTTATCTCCCCATTTTTTCGCTCGATTGACAAAATGATTAACTTGTTGACTAGCGGCACCAATCCTTCCCTCGCCGGCGGAGAGAATTTTCTGCAATTCTTTTTTTCCCATCCCGACCCGCGAGTCTTTAGCTAAACGGTCGATCAGGTTATTTTCCTTAATTTTACCATCTCGTAGATCCCGGACCGTAGCTACAGCATGCTCTTTGATTGCCGAGTGGGCATCTTCCCGACCAGCCCCGGCTTTCACTGACTCCATCATAATTGTAGTGGTGAGAAGAAAGGGAAGGTAGCGGTCTTTTTCCGCTTCAATAACAGCAGGAAATACCTCCATTTGTTTAAGCACCGTCAAAAAGGTGTCAAACAATCCATCGAGGGCAAAAAAAGCGTCGGGCAATGCAACCCGGCGGACCACGGAACAGGAGACATCCCCCTCATTCCACTGATCACCAGCGAGGTTGGAAACCATGACCAAATAGCCACTGAGAATGGAATGAAAACCGTTGATCCGTTCACAACTACGACTATTCATCTTGTGAGGCATGGCCGAAGAACCAGTCTGTCCTTTGGCAAAGCCTTCGCCGAGTAATTCATGACCTGCCATGATTCGCAGGGTAGTGGCAAAATTTGCAGGGGCAGCGGCAAGACGAACGAGCAAAGAAATTACCTCGAAATCAAGGCTTCTCGGATAGACCTGTCCGACATTTTCCCAATTTGACGTGGCGGCGAGATGTTCCATTACACGCTGGTCCAACTCCGCCGCTTTCTCCTCGCTACCGAGCAAGGTTACTTGGTCAAGCCGGGTACCTACTGCCCCTTTAAGACCTCGATAAGGATAGGTTGCACAGAGGCGAGAGAGATCCTCCACTGTTTTGGAAAGCTCCTCTCCCCAATTGGCCAGGCGTTTACCCAAGGTGGTCAACTGAGCGGGAACATTGTGGGAACGGGCAGTTAGGCAGAGGTCCTTGTACTGTTCGGCTCGTTCCGCTAGGGCAATTATAGAGGCAATCGCTTTTTGCAAAATAATGCTCAGACTCCGGTGGATTTGTAATTGCTCGACATTTTCGGTCAGGTCGCGACTAGTCATCCCCTTGTGGGCATGTTGATGGCCGGAAAGATCAGCAAATTCTTCCAACCGTGCCTTGACATCATGCTTTGTCACCTCTTCCCGCTTGCGAATAGAATCTAGGTCGACACGCAGTTTTACACTTTCAGATGCGTCAATTGCGGATTTTTCAATCTCCACTCCCAGTTCTGTCTGGGCCCGCATTACCGCGATCCAAAATTCTCGCTCTAATACAACCTTGCCAGAAGCCGACCAAAGTTGGGTCATTACTGAAGAGGCATATCGTTCAGCCAATATATTAGGGACAGATTCCTTCATAAAAATTTGGTTTATTAAATTGATTCCAGACGCTGGCAAACCGAGCGGATAATAAATTCGGGAGTGGATGCACCGGCAGTCACCCCAACAGTACGAAATGACTCAAGCGCGGCAGGCTCGATTTCCTTAGCGGTTTCCACATGAAAAGTGGGCCGGTCATGAGAAGATGCCAACTTGGCAAGTTTCCGGGTATTAGCCGAGTGCTTACCCCCGATTACCACGATTGCTTCTGCCCCTTGTTTGACCAGTTCAACGAGATCGGACTGTCTCTCTTTGGTTGCACCACAAATGGTATCGAATACAACAAGACCTGGGTATTTTTCAGACAATTTTTCGGTGAGTTTATGAAACTCGTGAGTAAACATGGTGGACTGGGAAACCATGGCCACCGGACCCTCAAATGTAGGGAGAGTATCGATATCTTTAAGATTTTGGACTACATATCCCCTACCTGCAGCATAGCCAAGCAAACCAATGACCTCGGGATGTTTAGGGTCCCCAAAAATCACCACATCATAACCCCGTTCGGCATGGCTTTTTATCTTGCCAGCAATAATTCCCACATCCGGACAGGTTCCATCTCGGAAAGGGAGTCCGAGTTCCTTCAAGTAATCCCGGCGCTGGGGGGAAATTCCATGTGCTCGAACTACTACCACAGATTCCTTTTCAGAAGATTTTTTGAGATCGAGGTCCTGACTACTCTGATAGTCTCCAACTTCTTGAACATCCTCTTTGCTAAGAGCGTTCATCATTTGTTTATTATGGATGAGGGGACCATCGGTGTATACCCGTCGCTTACCTCCCTGGGCTTCTTCCCGGGCAATTTGAATTGCCCGCTCCACTCCCCAGCAAAATCCCGCACTCTTTGCTCGAATGACTTTCATAATAATATCATATCCTATCTCTCTGAAGCAAAGGGTTCAATATTGATTTGCATTTGGTTGAGGCTCCATCAATAAATTTCGTGATGAAGAGATTATCCTTGCCTCTGCCTACTTTAGTTCTCTGCATCTTTTGCGGACTATCATCCCTATACCTGTTCGCTGAAAAGGCGGACAAAAATCCAAAAATTCCCTACACGCTAGGGAAAGCTTCCCACGATGGAATTGGAAAATTTTATATGGGACGTGAAATTTCGAAGGTAATGGGCCACCTAGGAGCTGGCTGGCTGGAAAGGCCTGAGCGCGTTCAACAAGAACGCACTGATTTATTGATTGAAAACCTCGATCTACGACCAACTGACAAGGTGGTAGATCTGGGGGCAGGTTCAGGATACTTCACTTTTCGGATCGCACCTCTTGTTCCCGAAGGGAAAGTCTATGCGGTCGACATCTCTCCCAAAATGCTCGCTATCATCCGGGCGAAAATGAAAAAAAATGAATACGAGAATATTGAGCCTATACTCAGTACGGTTACCGATTTAAAACTGAAGCGAAACCTGGCGGACTGTGTATTGATCGTTGATGCCTATCATGAGTTCTCTCACCCCAAAGAGATGGGCCAAGCCATATACAAAACCCTAAAGCCTGGGGGAAAACTTGTGCTCATTGAATACCGGATGGAAGATCCTGGCGTTCCAATCAAAAAACTTCATAAAATGTCCGAAAAACAATCAATCAAAGAGATCTCTGCAACTGGTCTGCAATGGGTCAAAACTTCAGAAGTTTTGCCCCAGCAACACTTCATCGTATTTCAAAAACCCTAAGTTCTTTTCACCCTGCAATTGAAAGTTCCTTATTCCTTATGAAAACTCCTATCCTTGTTTCCCTAGCTGTTCTTTTTTTTCCCTTTTTATTAGCTGCCAATGTCGTCGAAATTGCCGGCTATCAATTTGTTGCCCCTGCCCAATGGAAACAAGTTGAACCCAATTCCTCCATGCGCAAAGCACAATTCGATCTTTCCACAGACACGGGAAAATCTGCCGAGCTTGTCTTTTTCTACTTTGGACCTAGCGGAGGAGGTGGCGTACGAGCCAATGTTGACCGCTGGGTTAAGCAGTTCGATGACCTTCAACAAAATGAAGTCAAAGAGGAGATTGTGAATGAAATCAAGGTGACCTATGTCCGGACAACCGGCACTTTCCTGAGTGGTTCCCCCTTTGGACCCAAGACTCCCAAGCCTGCTCATTCCCTGCTCGGTGCGATTGTTGAAGGCAGGCAAGGATTAATTTTTTTAAAGATGGTCGGGCAAACCCCGGCGGTGAAAGCGTTTGAAAAACCGGTTGTCGAAATGATTGAAAATTCGCTTAGTAATTAATAACACACCTCTACCTTCTTAAAACCATCTTTTACTGGTTGAAGTAATTTTCCAAGCCAAGCAGAACAGCCTCAGAATATTCTTCAATCAAGCAATTACCCTCCCCTTTTTTTCCTAATATCCAATTTTGTACCCTTGGGTATGTGGCTACAGAATTGGCTATATAGGGTTCAAGAAAAACGACAGGGCAACGATAAATGCGGTTTGCCAAAAGATTGCGTGCCCACACACCCGGAACCTGCCCGATCTTGTGAGCATTCGGTCCCCGATAGGAAAAGGTTGGCAGACCAGTGACTTGAGAAAAGGATAGCGAAAGTGTTTCCGCCAAGCCCTGCTCCACCACGGACCATCTGTTGAGCAAGCGCCAGATCATTTCGAACCTCTGATCATCATAGGCTAACTCGCCCCCCATGTAGCATCCATTGACCAGAATATGATGGTCATTTCGCTCCACCAGTTTTCTTTTTTCTGCATCGGGCCAGGGGGCGGCATTAAAATGTATTGCAATCACCAAATCCGGCTTGATTGAATGATTGATTAAATGTGCACGTGCCCTGATTTCATCCACCCGGTAGAAGAGCAGTTCCTGACGTTCCCGAATGAGTGTATTTTTTTTCTCCGTGTCGTTGTAATCACCTCCCAGCACTGTTTGTGCCCACTGGTTTGCATATTCGTGAAAATGCTCCGGTCGGTTCTGGGTAACAGGTTCATTCTTTTTTCGGATAAGCAGGGGGGTGGCACCCAACTCTTCCAGGGCAGGAACTAAATTTTGGGCCACTGCGAGGGCAAGGTCACCCTCTTTCACCGGTTGGTCACCATGCAGTGAAAAATGCCTTCGTTCCATCGCCGACCAGTCACCTCCAATATGCCCGGGATCCAAGGCGATAGTGAGTCCACTGAGGCTTGGAGAAATCGATTTTGTATTGGCCGAAAAACCGTGTGCTTTTGCTTCTTTATTAAAATACAAATCATACCAATCATCCCGCTGGGCGAATTTTCGTATCCTTACTTTCTCCTCTCCTATCCTTATCCAAGGAGACCACCACTGAGGTCGTGGACAATAGACAGTCTCTAAAAGGTAAGAAAATTCATCCCGGGTGATGGTGTTCTGCAAACGATCAAGGTTCGACCAACGGGGAACCTCGCCCAGTGAGGTTGTTCCAGCATCCGAGTCAAAAGATAAGAGGAATCCCCATAAAAGATAGATTAAATACCTGCCCACTCCAACTACAATGAATCGGGTTAAACCATAGGAAAAGAAAATTCTCAGACTCTTAGTAATGGATATGGGCAATACTCGAATAAACCCCAGTACAGCAACCCAATCATCTTAGACTCAATGGAATTAATTGAGAGTCCAACTTTAAAAAACCCTCTGAACTAAACTTCATCGAGAAATATTACCCACAAACTAAATAATTCATTCGTAAATATTACCCAACCCTATCCCAAACCGAGGACTATCTGTTTCATAAAATTTTCACTAAGCAATGTCCTACAGCGACTTAAGTAAAATTAAATATATGGCATAAATAATGAATAAAGACTGCGATTATTCATTACTAACCAAATACAACTATGAAAAAAACAACACTTACAATCATTCTAACCAGTATTCTGGCGTTCAGCGTTAGTTTTGGGCAAGAGCGTCCAAGACTTGCCAGGCTAATCGTTGCCAAAGCCATTAAAGAAAAAGTTAGTTCAGGAGATATCGTAAGAAAAGATAGACCAGAACTTTCAGATGAAACTCAAGAACAGGTAAACGAACTAAAAGGAAAGAAGGAAGCTCTGCACACTAAACTCAAGGAAAACATTGCCAATCTTAGAGAAGGTGCGACCAGAGAAGAAATCAAAGAAGCAACGCAAGCCTTCAAGCAAGCAAACCAAGATCAGTTTGATGAGATCAAGGAATCTCGCGAAGCACTTCGTGAAAAGATCAAAGAAGCACGACCCCATCGTCAAGATCGCCCACAATTAAATATGTCTGATGAACTGAAAGCTAAAGTTGCTGCCTTAAAAGATAAGCGTGAAGAAATGAAGCAATCAAGACAGGCTCTACGAGAAGAGCTTAAGGATGCAAGCACCGAAGAAAAGAAAGCGATCATTGCAGAGTATAAAGAAACAAACAAAGCAAAGCATCAGGAAATCAAAGAAAATGCCTTGGCTTTAAAAGAAGAAATTCGGGATAATGTGGAGACTGAGGCTACGAGGACATCCGATCTCTAATTATTACTAGAATTATTTGTCATGATTGAATCAAATGGAATTTTAGGCTCATTGAAGCCTCAATCTCTTGCACAAGGGCGTCACTTAACAGATAAGCAAGCTCAGCTTGTTAAAGACACATTAAGTAAGTACGAACCAAATAATCTTACGGAAGCTGATGCTAAAGAAATTGTATCAAGTTTCAGGGAAGCGGGAATCCGACCAAGCAAAGCATTGAAACAGGCAATGTCCATCGAAGGGTTTGATGCAAGAGAAGTCATAAAAAAAGCAGGCATTCGACCATTGAAAGCATTGAAAGAAGTAATGATGGCGGAAGGGCTTGAAGCAAAAATAATCGCTAAAAAAGCTGAATTGCAGCTCGCACAGCCTAGTGGTTCAGCTGGAATAAAGGAAAGTTTCAATATCAGCGAGAATCAGTTGAGCGAACTCTACAAACTTCTGCATCAATACCACAATGACGATGCAGTAGATGCAGATCGTAATTCCTTATTAAATTCTATTCAGGAAGTGTTAGGAGGGATTGAAATGATTGGTCTGAAAGAGATTACAAGGACTCGTGAAGCTAATCGGAAGATGATCCAATCCCCATGAAAACAATAATGGCAATCAACTCGAACCCATTATCTATTGAAATCAATGTTTAGTAATTTTAACGCCTTACCAGATTTACATGCAATAGGTTAGCAATCAGAACTACTGAAGACCAGGATTACCTTTTTTACGCGATGAGTGAGTTGGGGCTTTTTATAATTGGATACAAGTTTGGGGCGATTTTAAGGGAGTTCGTCTTGGCAAGGGGACTTGTTTCCAGGTTCCCCCTCTCTCTCGAGCGTAGTTCTGAATTAATACAATCCTTAACACAATTCATTAACATCAACATCGAGTCGCAAGGACCCAGAACCTGCAAAAGAAAACTTACGAATATGCCTTCCAAAGTTTTTCCCCCAGATGTTAAGTCCATTTGATAAAGAATGATCACTACACAGAAAGCCAGTTTATGAGATATTCTAATATAATGCTAGATTGACTCACCAAAGAATTGCCTTTCATTTCATTTTATCAATGCAATCTTTACGCACGCTTAAAGGAAAAGAAGTCTTGTTACTTGAAGACGATCTTCTTCTGGGCAAACGTATCGAAGCTTATTTAG
>OMJS01000174.1 GCA_900299365.1 Opitutales bacterium | reverse complement strand
TGAGGAAGAAAAAGAGTTAGTACTAGAGTATCTGGACGATCGTCTTTCAGCTTCGAAATTTGATTCCTTACAAACTCTTTTGAGAGAGAATAAGGATGCCCGTTCTTTTCTTTTAGATTTGAGCACGATTGATACGAAACTGGATGATTTTAGTTTATCTGTTGATCAACAGACAAGTGCTCCACTGATCATTCCTTTTTCATGGCGTGAATATACCTGGCCTGTTGTGGCCTGTTTGCTTGTCCTTTTTTTGTGCACTTCAGGATACTTCCTTTTTTCAGATCCTAAAATCGCCACGATTCAATCATGCGAAGATGCAGCCTGGGAGAGTGATTTACCCACTACCGCTGGGTCTGAGCTTACATCTGGTTCCCTAAAACTCCGCACTGGCTTAGCTTCGATTGAACTTCGATCAGGAGCCAATCTTATTTTGGAGGGCCCGGCAGAAGTGAACCTGATTTCTCCAATGAAAATCCGCTTGGTTTCAGGCATGGCTATTGTAGAGGTTCCTGAAAGCGCTATTGGATTTGTGCTCGAAACACCAGATGGCTATGCGATTGATTATGGCACCCGTTTTGCTGTTGCTGTAGATCCGATAAAAAATGTTTCCTCGTTTGAGGTTATTGACGGTGAAATTGGGGTTCATCATCCAGAAAGTGGGTCAGCAGTCCGGTTGGTTGATAACCAAGCCATATCGATTGAAAAGGGAATTGTATCTTCCTTGAAAGAAGGAGAAGGGGAACAAAAGATTTCTGCAAGTAAAGTGACAAAAAGAGTTTTTGCGGGTAATAACTCAACCAGTATTATTCGTAACGATCAGAGAGATCTTTATCTAGCCGATGATGTTTTATTGGTTAAAAGTTCGGATATTCTACCTTCTTTTGACCGTCGGGCATTACTGGAATTTGACATCAATGGATTTGATCCTACTCAATACAAAAAGATTCGACTAAGCCTCAATTTAGTCCCTGCCAATGGGTTGCGTTCCCATCTGCCCGAAGAAAATATCTTTGCGGTTTATGGGATCAAGCAATCTTGGGGGTCTGGCTTACTTTGGTCGGAAGCTCCTCCAATTGAATTGGCAGAAAAACTTGGAACCTTTTCCATCCCCCGAAGTAAGCAGTTCGGCAATTATGGGATTGAGACCGATGAATTAAAACAATTTGTTCAATCCGGAAATAGTAAATTGTTGATTATTCGTGAAACTTTTGAAACTCGTGGATCAGGAATGATTCATGCCTTTGCCAATAACAACCACCCCCATTTTGCACCTCCTGTTTTGGAGTTTTATTAAACCAAACAAGTTATGACACGATCTTTCCAATGGATTCCTGTTCTCTGCTTTGTTTCAATTCCCGGTTTGTTCGGGGATGTGCAGAAATTGAAGTTTAATCGGGATATCCGGCCCATTCTTTCTGACGCTTGTTTTCATTGCCACGGGCCCGATGAGGCAGACCGGCAGGGCGGTTTACGTTTAGACCTAGAGGAATTTTCTCAAAATCCAGGAAAGTCTGGTCTTTCGGCTATCGTGCCCGGAGATTTGGAGGAAAGTGAAATGATCTTTCGTATTCATTTGCGTGAGGACGATGAGGAACATATGCCCCCATTGGATAGCGGAAAATCGATAACCCCTGAACAAAAGAAAATTCTGGAAAGATGGATCGAGGAGGGTGCCAATTATGAAAAGCATTGGTCATTTGAGAAACCGAAAAAACCAAGTGTTCCAGCTGGTATTGCGGAGCATCCGGTGGACTCATTTATTTTGAGAAAGCTGCAAAGCGTGGGAATGAAGCTGAATCAACCAGCAGAAAAGGAGACTTTGTTGCGTCGTGCCAGCCTTGATCTAATCGGTCTACCGCCTACGGTTGAGGAAATCGATTCATTTTTAGCGGATGATTCTGAGTCTGCATATGAGCAACAACTCGACCGTCTATTGGAATCGGAGCATTTTGGCGAGCGCATGGCCCTGGAATGGCTGGACTTAGCCCGATACGCAGACAGCAATGGATTCCAGAGTGATGGAAGCCGGGATATCTGGATGTGGCGGGAGTGGTTGATTGATGCATTTAACCGCAACCTTCCTTTTGATCAATTTACCGTTGAGCAATTAGCCGGGGATCTCTTGCCCAACCCATCGGAAGACCAAATTATCGCCACTGGCTTTAACCGTAATCATCGGCTTAATGGGGAAGGGGGAAGGATTGAGGAAGAGTGGTTTGTGGAGACGGTGATCGATAGAGTGGAAACAACTGGATCCACCTGGATGGCACTCACTTTAACATGTGCCCGTTGTCATGATCACAAGTATGATCCCATTTCCCAGCAGGAATTCTATGAACTCTTTGCCTTTTTTAATTCAGTGGAAGAAACGGGCGTTCTTCATCCAAGAGGCAAATTTGGAGTCAATACACCTCCTATTTTGAAAGTACTCAATGAGGAGCAAAAGCAGAGGAAAGTGAATTTACAACAATCAATCCAGCAAGCGGAAGTTGCCGTCAAGGAAGCAGAGGAAAATATGGATTCTGCTTTTGAGGAATGGGAGAAAAGAGAGCGAAAGAAAGTTTTGGAAGCAAAATTGGAAAACCTATGGTCCCCATTTGAGGATACTTCTGCTATATCCAAACTTGGCAGTAAACTTAGTAAACAAGCGGATGGTTCCTTGCTCGTGGATGGGAAGAATCCGAAGGGGGATGTTTACCATATTACTGGAGATCTTAGCCTTACTCATGTTGGAGCTTTGCGGTTGGAGGTACTGCGGGATGAGTCTCTTCCTTCCGGGGGGCCGGGCCGGGCTGGTAATGGAAATTTTGTACTCACTGGAATTGAGACAAAATTCATATTCGAGGATCAGGAAAAAAAGCCCGTTTTTATAGAATGGAATGGTGCCAAAGCAGATTATTCCCAACCCAAATGGCCGGTTGAAAATATTCTTAAAAATGCCAAGCACTTAAATAAGAGAAATGCATCCGGGTGGGCGATCGGAGCCTTTGAAAAGAAAAACCGTGTACCAAGAGAAGCAATCTTTTTAGCTAAAAAATCGGTGGCTGTGCCCAAGGGAGCAAGCTTACAAATTTCCCTCTATCACAAGTCCAAATATCCGGATCACAACATTGGCAAGTTCAGGATTTCATTGGCCTCGCAAAATCACGCGGATCTGAATCAGGAATTTAGACTGCCATCCCATTTGATTTC
>OMJS01000173.1 GCA_900299365.1 Opitutales bacterium | reverse complement strand
CAGAGCTTTTGCACAATTCTCAGAGGATGATGAAATTTCACTCACCAAGGAGGATGACCTAATTCTTTTTACCGGTAGTTCAAGCATACGATTATGGAACCTCGAGAAATTTTTCCCAAACCTAAATGTAATCAACCGTGGATTTGGAGGAGCACATCTATCTGATGTTCTCCACTTCTATGACCAACTGTTCCCAAAATACCGCCCTAGTCTTATTGTATTATATTGTGGGGAAAACGATTTATGGAGTGGCAAGACTGTGCCACAAGTTAATGGAGATTTCTTGGAACTTTGGTCTAGAATTCATACCGACTTGCCTGATGTAAAACTGATTTATTTATCATGTAAACCATCCCCAAAAAGAATATCAAAGTGGAAGCTCTATCAGGATCTTAATCAGAGGATAAAGAAATTCTCAGAAGCGGAAAAAAAATTAACATTTGTAGATATTTCTTCGACTCTAATTCATTCGGGCCAAAACTTTTATGATGGCTTTTGGAGAACGGATAATTTGCATCTTAATGATCGTGGATATGAGCAGTGGACAAAGCGGTTGAAACCGTTTCTTAGAACCACAAAAAATCCATAAATACTGACTAAGTGGCCAAGACTTACTGGTTCATACCCTAAGGGGTGCCGTAGGTTTTTGGATTAAGTAAGCCTTCGGCAAGCTCAGCGTTGCGGCGTTTTAGATAATCTGCGGAGATTCTCCGGGCCTTCGCTTGATCATCTTGGCTGTAATCCCAAAATTCTTGAACAATTTTTTCGCACTCTGGATAGTGAGACCCGTCGTCGCCCACTTTTTTACGCAGTTTTACAAACCATCGCTTTAGTGAATCAACAAGTTTCCCATGCTTTGGATTATGATAAATATTTTGAGTCTCTTGGGGGTCGTTGATCATATCATAAAGCTCCCAACCTGCAGGAGTTTGATACTGCCCCTGGTAGTTGCATCCGTAAAAATAAATGAGTTTATATCGTTTGGTTCTCATACCAATATGTGCGGGATTGTCGTGATGAGCCATCTGCATCCAGTATCGGTAATAGGCTGCTTTCTTCCAATTTTTCGGTTCTTTGCCCGTTTCTAAAATATCTCTGAATGATCTGCCTTGTACGGATTTGGGTATCGACGCACCAGCGAAATCAAGCAAAGTAGGGGCAAAATCGACATTTTCAACGATCGCATTAATATCCTCCCCAGCTTTTATTGATTGAGGGAAGCGCACTAAAAATGGCATTCGCATCGACTCCTCATACATCCATCTCTTGTCCTGATAGTCGTGCTCACCAAGCATGAAACCCTGATCTGCGGTATAGACAATGAGGGTATTATTCATTTGATCGGTTGCCTCTAGATACGAAAATAAGCGACCTAGGTTATCGTCGATTCCTTTAACGCACCGGAGAAATTTTTTAAGGTATGCATTGTAAGCGAGGCGTGTATTCTCTTCATCCGAGAAATTTTTTGGATCGTAGTTCTTCGGAAATTCACTGGGAAACATAGATGGAAGATCACGTAAATAAGAACGCCGCGGGTTGCGACCGCCAATTGATGTCCCAATATGCTGGACCAGTTCATCATCGTGACCACGGGTAGCAAGGGACCCGAACTTGGGATCTCTTGTCCAAAGAGACTCAGGTTCGGGAATGTCTGAGTCGGCGAGATAGGATTCATATCGCTCGGCATTCTCAAAATAATCGTGAGGAGCCTTATAGTGATGCATAAGGAAAAAGGGCTTTTCGCTTTTTCTTCCCTTTAGCCATTCCAAAGTAAGATCTGTAATTGCATCCGTGGAATGCTTGTTTGGGAATTCGATGAGGTTTTTGCCCCAAGGTTTTTCACCCCGAATACGAAACGATGGATTATGATACTTTCCCTGGCCAGGGAGTACGCAGTAATAGTCAAAATCCTTTGGCTCCACCTTGAGGTGCCACTTCCCAATCATGGCAGTTTCATAGCCAGCTTTTTTCATCTCAAGGGGGAGCATTTGTTTTCCCGGAAATACCTTGCCGCTTAGATCTACTGCTCCGTTGGTGTGACTATATTGACCGGTAAGGATAGAGGCTCGGGATGGAGAGCATATGGAATTCGTGCAAAATGCATTCCTAAGAATTGCCCCTTCATTCGCCAAGCGATCCAGATTCGGGGTGGGGGCAATTTTTGCCAGCCTTCCGCCGTATGCGGAGATTGCATGGGCGGCGTGATCATCTGACATGATGAAAAGAATATTGGGCCTATTTGCTTGAGCAAAATTACAGCCCAAAAGAAGGAGTAAATGTAAAGAAAATATTATTTTCATAAGTGTTGGGAAAAGCCTGATTCCTAAGCAATCAATTCCTTGATCACTTCTCCACCAAATTGACTGAGCTGCTTATAGCGACCACCATGAAAATATGTCAATTTATTGTCGTCCAATCCTAGAAGATGAAGCAGGGTTACATGAAAGTCCCGGATAGGATGGGCCACATCAACTGCTTCTGCACCGATCTCGTCGGTCCCTCCGACAATCGTACCGGCCTTTACTCCACCACCTGCCATCAGAATCGTCATGGCTTTGTTATTATGCCCACGCCCAATTGCATAGACTCCTCCCCTACGGTTATTGTCCGGGGTTCTGCCAAATTCACCCAACCAGAGAACCAGCGTGTCATTTAGCATTCCCCGCCTTTTGAGGTCTTTTATAAGTGCGGTCATGGGTTTATCCACACTGCGTATGCGAGCGGCATGGGCTCGCTCTATATAATCATGACTATCCCAGCCACCAGAAAAGATTTGCACAAACCGGACCCCCTTTTCAACAAGTCTACGAGCCATTAGGCACTGCTTCCCAAACTCGGCTGTTTCTTTCTGGTTAAGACCATAATCTTCCTTTGTCTTTTCAGTTTCCCCGGCAAGGTCAATTACACCAGGGACCTCCATTTGCATACGATAGGCAAGTTCGTAACTTTGCATGCGAGATTCAAGTTCATCATGGTAGGGATGCTTGTCTGCATGCACTTTGTTGAGGAAAGACAACTCATCAAGTGCCTGTCGCTGATGCTGGCGATTCTTGTGTCTAGGCCCGTGTAAATCGAGAATAGGAGAACCAGTCGGTCGTAGTCTCGTTCCCTGAAATTGTCCGGGAAGAAAACCATTCGACCAGTTCCTTGATCCACCCTGCGGAAGAGCAAGTTCAGTCATAACCACATAACCGGGAAGGTTCTTATTCTCTGAACCAAGGCCATAATTGGCCCATGCCCCAATGGCTGGGTCCCCACCTAGCCTACTGCCCGTATTCATATGAAATAAAGCCTCTGGGTGGTTTAATGACTCGGCATAGCAACCGCGATAATTGCAAAGTTCATCTGCTACTTCTGGAAGATGAATCCATTGGTCACTCATATCCAATCCCGATTGACCCACCTTGCGAGAACCATAAGGACTGCCCACAAAAAACTTTTCTCCCGATTCCAAGGTACCCGTTCTCTTAGACTCGGTTTTATGAAGCTTGTTAAGTTCAGGTTTAGGATCAAAGGTATCCATTTGACTTGGTCCACCCTCCATAAAAAGCATGATGACATTTTTGGCCTTTGGTTCATGCATGGGCTTTTTTAAGTCATATTTCTGCAAATTATCCCCGGCAAGCAAATCGGTCATGGCAAGAGCCCCGAGGGAAGAAGTCAGACCGTAGAGAAAATCGCGGCGGCTAAGGGAAGGAAATAAAAAAGGATTCATGGAACTAGTAGACATAAATAAATTCGTTCGAATTAAAGAGAACAAGGCAAAGATCAGATAGGGCTCGCGTGAATGGCTTGATTTCATCGGCCTTCCTGTCCTGTTGATAGTTTGAAAATACAGGAAGCAATTCTTCGTATTCAAAAGTTTCTCCGGTATTTTCCTCAACCAACGAGCGTGTTATAGTAGTTGGATATTCAGTAGGCTTGGGATCACTTGATTGATGATAAGCACTCATTTGCTCAAGGTATTTCTCTAACCTGTCCCATTCATTAGCTTTAGGAACCCTTCCGAAAACAAGTTGCACCGCTCGCTTGACCTGCATGCGGATATCCTTGAACTCCTTTTCTATACGCAAGGCTAATGCAATAGCCCGATCATTCATCAGTTCACTATTTAATAAGGTAAACGCTTGAGGAGAGACAGACTCGGAAACTCTCTCCTCACAAGAGTCGTTTGGGTTAGGCTGATTAAATAATTCCAAATAGGGGTCAGGTTGTCCACGAACACGGTAGGCATACAGAGTACGCCGGTTCCTTTCTGCAGGTGTTCTGGATGGCTGATAGGCGGGAGCTAGCGAGAACTGAATCATTCGTGGTTGCAGGGCAACTTCTATATTAATCTCAGGCATTACCGGTAATCCGCCTACTGCCCGGTTCAACTCGCCGGTGCTAACCAGCATAGTATCCCTTAATTCTTCTGCCGACAAACGACGTGGATTGCGGTAAGCGAGAAGATGATTATTTGGATCTATTTTGCGAAGCTTTTCAATTTGCGAATGATTTGTGCCCATGCGGTAGGCGTTTGAACTCATTATCAATTTGTGCAGACGTTTAAATTTCCAACCATTTTCCACAAAGTCAGCTGCCAACCAGTCAAGTAGCTGAGGATGGGTTGGTTTCTTTCCCTTTGCACCGAAATTGTTTGGGTTGCCTGCCAGAGGCTTGCCAAAATGCCTTTGCCAAACGCGGTTGACGATGGATCGAGCCGTTAACTGATTGCTCGGATGAGCAATCCACTTGGCTAAAGCAAGTCGCCTACTTTTTGGATTATCCGGCAACAAGTAGGGCTCCCCTTCATCACCAGAAACGGATAATCCAAGTGCACTGAGTACTCCAGGACTGACAGAATCGCCGGGGGCTTCCAGTGCCCCTCCCATAAGGATCGAAGTTTCTGGTGCCTCAAACTGGCCAATCTTTGCAGGCATACGCATTTTCTTGGAATCGAGCTTTTTGGGCAAAGGTCCGTTGTATACACTTTGGGCAAGGGGTTGGTATCGCTCCAACCGTCTTGTCCAAATCCAATCGTCCTGTCTTCTTACTTTCAGTCTGCCCGTTTCGGCAGGGGTTAGTCCAATGTGTCTGGGTGGCTTTTCTTCATCTGGTAGACTACGGCGCTCATTTTCGTTAAGGTACTTTTTTCCACGATCGGAAAACCATTTTTTGGCAGCCGCTTCCTGTTTCTCCAATAGTACATGATATTTCTCCTTGGCGAAATCAAGCATTTGCCGAGTAGCTTTTCTACCCACTTCCATTCCAACAAGGTTTTCCTGCTTCAGAAACGGTGCAGGTCTTTCGGCCAGTTGCGTGGTGCTAAAGGCAGAATACATTCGGTAATAATCTTTAGTTGGCAAGGGATCGAATTTGTGATCATGACACTTAAAGCACCGCATGGTTGTACTTAAAAAAGTTTGTCCGACCGCATTTACTACATCATCAAGATAAAGCTGCCGGGCTTCATGCTTAAGAACCATGGCGGGATCCCATGGACCCATTCTCAGAAAAGAAGTGGCAACAAGCAGTTCTGGATCCTTTTCCTTATCATCCTGCATATCCCAAAGTTCGTCCCCAGCAATCTGTTCAACTATGAACTGATCGTAGGGCTTATCCTCATTAAAAGAACGAACAACATAGTCTCGATAGCGCCACATATTAGAACGCTCATAATCATTGGAAAGTCCTGCGGTATCCGCGTAGCGTGCAACATCAAGCCAATGCTGGGCAGACCGCTCGCCAAAGTGTTCACTCCCAAGCAGTTCGTCGATTAATTCGGACCATGCTTTTTGTCGATTCTTGTCCCAAGCGAGTCGAAACTGATAAATTTGATAAGGGGTTGGGGGCAAACCGAGTAGATCGAGATAAGCCCGCTTTACCAAAGTACGAAAATCAGCGGACTCTGCAGGTATTTGCTTGGCTTGATTCAAGCGACTCGAAATGAAGAAATCAATAGGGTTGGTAGTACCTTCCGGCACAGGAGGTTTTTTAACAGGTTGGAATGCCCATAAATCTTCCTGTTTATATCGCCGATATGTCCATTCATCCGCCAGTCCTCCTGAAGTCTTGATAATGATCCCATCCTCGGTGATTAATTGGGAACGCTCAGCAAGTTGGATTCTTTTTTGAGTGCCTTCATCAGGCCATGGAGCTCCAAGCTTTATCCATTCCCTGATGTATTCGATTTGCTGATCTGAAAGTCTATCGTTTTCTTTTGGGGGCATCTCATAATCGGAATCCTCCCATTCAACTGCAGTAAGCATTAGACTTTCTGCTGGACTTCCCGGAACCAGAACATGTTCAGAGGTTTCTCCACCATACAACATTCCCTCACGCGAGGACAAATCCAGATCACCCTTAAGTTTTCCCTCTTTTTCCGAATGGCATGCTAAACACTTTTCCTGAAGAATAGGCCCGACTTTTAAGGCAAAGAGTTTTTCACCTTCAGACGCCTCAATTGTTTGTTCTACTGCAGAAGCTTGAATCCATATTCCAAGGAAAATTCCAAGGAAAAATAGACTAAGGCAGGATCTAATCCTCATAAATTCATGGTAAAGTTATTAATAGCAAATTTCCAAGTAGAATTTTAGATGTTTTAAAATAAATTTTAATGACTTAACTTTCAACGAACCACTTCTTTAGCAAGGGCAAGGAAATTTCTCGCAGGTCATTAACTACAAATTTAGCACCTGCTTTTGACAATTCCGTCCTCGTATTGGTTCCGGTTACCCCAACTACCTTTAATCCAGCATCACAAGCTGAACGAATCCCATTAGGGGAATCCTCTATCGCCCAACAGGTCGATGGACATAGCTCCATAATAGATACTGCTCTTTCATAGGTTTCAGGGTTAGGTTTGGGAACATCGACTTCACTCGATGTCACAATAGCGGAAAAAA
Source organism: Opitutales bacterium (assembly GCA_900299365.1). Taxonomy (GTDB): domain Bacteria; phylum Verrucomicrobiota; class Verrucomicrobiia; order Opitutales; family Seribacteraceae; genus Chordibacter. Next base: position 1,156 of record OMJS01000173.1, on the reverse strand, counting down.
CATTCTGCAAAGCTCCCCCTTCCAGCACCGCAAGAGCCGATTCTACATCATGTCTACGGGAACCAGTTGCCAGGCCGACAGGTAATTCCTCTGCTACAGCCGTCACCAGTTCGATCGATCCAGTAATGGGCACAGCTCTTTGACGGACAAGTCTTCCATACGCCTCTCCTTTTCTAATCGACCATCGGGCCATATCTCCTTCCTTTATACTCATACAGGATAGTTCAGCCATTCGTGTCATCGCAAAGATTTCATCCCTACCGGTGCAATGGTTTAAAAAATCCTCGAAACTTGCAGATACTTCAGTTCCCATCGCTTCGCAGATTGCTGTGTAGTGAGTAATTTCGCTATCGATAACGACACCATCCATATCAAAAACGACTCCTTTTAATTGAGGATTCATTTCTTCTTTTTCTTCCCCCAACCCTTGCGATGAATAAGTCCGAGAAAAGTCGGTTCTATCAATTCATTATTCCATTGCTTTCTCACATTCTCCAGTTCCTCCACTCGCTCGGGCCTTTGCTTGGCAAGATCATTAACCTCAGAAATATCTTTCTCCAGATCGAAAAGTTGAGGACTCGCACCCTTGTGTGAAATAACCAGTTTCTCATTCCAATTCCGTACTGCAAATACATTATTATCATATTTCCTAAGGTAAATGGATGGGTGCGGAGGAGATTTGTCTTTACCAGTCAAAAAAGGAATAAGGTTTACCCCGTCCAACGGTTTATCCTGGGGGATCTCAGCACCGGAGAGGGAAACAATGGTAGTGCCAATATCAAGTGATGATACCGGATATTCATACACTGAACCTTTGGGTAAAACGCCCTGCCATTGAATAGCAAACGGCACCCGAAAACCGCCCTCCCAGACTTCTCCCTTGTTCCCTCGCAAGGGAAAATTACTCGACCCGCTTTTGGTAGTTATACCACCATTATCTGAAAGAAAAACAACAATGGTATTTTCTAAAAGTTTATATTTTTCGAGCTCAGATAGTACGCGCCCCACCCCATCATCAACCGCACTGACCATCGCTGCATATGTCTTTCGTTTCGGTTCATCGATGTGAGAAAAACGATTCAAGTACTTGGGTGTGGCTTCGAGTGGCCCGTGAGGTGCGTTGTAGGCAAGGAAGAGGAAAAAGGGACAATCTCTG
>OMJS01000172.1 GCA_900299365.1 Opitutales bacterium | reverse complement strand
GGTGGTTTTTTCCTCATTTTGATTTTAAGCATTATTGTTTTTCTTTTTGTTCGTGCGACCCATCAAGTTGTAGGTAGATGGGGAAGACTGCGATTGGAGGCAGAGGGAGACAAAATCAAACACTTGCAACATGGTTTTGGTGGCTTAAAAGAAATTCTACTTTCTGGAAGAATGGAATATTTTTTAAGGCGGTTTCATCGTCCAAACCACTTGGCTGGTTTAATGACAAAAAAAGAGTATATCTTTCAATATGTTCCCAAATTGGGTATTGAAACAATTGCAATTTTCGGGCTTGTCGGAATGTGCTTATTTTTAATCACGCAAGGAAATCCAAAAGAGGAAATTGTTCATATCCTAGGTCTGATGGCAACTGCCGGATTTAGAATGATTCCGAGCTTCAGTCGGATTTTAAATAATCTTCAATCAATTCGTTATGGTTGGGCAAGTATTGGTGTGCTCAATAAAGAATTTACCGTAGAGCACATCCAAGACTGTCCACATAGAAAAGATAATAGAAATGAAGAATTAAGTTCCATAAATTTCAATGATACAATAACCCTTCAGGATGTTTCCTATTCTTACCAAGCAGAATCAGAAGGTGTGCTAAATAATATTTCCTTGGTAATCAAAAAGGGAGAAACTATTGGTTTTGCTGGCGAGAGTGGTGCAGGGAAGAGTACTTTGGCAAATGTAATTCTTGGATTATTAGAGGTATCACCTGGTCAAATTGTGGTGGATGATCAAGTTATATCAGACAAAAATCGAGAATCTTGGCAGAAAATGATCGGTTATGTACCACAGGATGTATTTTTGCTCGATGATACGATAAGTCGAAATATTGCTTTCGGAATTGATGATAATGAAATTGATGAGCAACGGGTAGATGAAGTTATAAAGATGGCAAAACTTAAGGAATTCGTGCAATCAACACCGGAAGGCAATGAGTTGTTATTGGGTGAGCGAGGTGCGAGGTTAAGCGGAGGACAAAGGCAAAGAATAGGTATTGCCCGTGCTCTTTACCATGACCCTGACATTTTGGTCTTAGATGAAGCAACCAGTTCCTTGGATAACGAAACTGAGAGTGAAATTTTAGCGACCCTAGAACCTCTTAAAAAAACCAAGACCTTATTAATAATTGCCCACCGAAGCAAAGCATTGGATATGTGCTCAAAGGTTTTTACTCTTAAGGACGGAAATCTTCAACAGATATGAAAATCCTGACTGTTCTTGGTGCCCGGCCTCAATTTATCAAAGCCGCTACAGTCAGCCGAGCCATTGCCAAGTACCGAGCTTCCGTTGATAAAGAAATCGAAGAAATCATTGTCCATACAGGGCAGCATTATGATGCCAACATGTCAGATATTTTCTTCGAGGAAATGGACATACCTAAGCCCAAACATAAATTAGGTTTTGGTAATCTTAAGCATGGGGCAATGACCGGTGGAATGCTTGAGAAATGTGAAGAACTTATCGTGAAAGAAAAACCGTTCTTGGTCCTTGTCTATGGTGATACTAATTCTACATTGGCAGGGGCATTGGCTGCATCCAAGATGCATGTTCCTGTCGCTCATGTGGAGGCGGGTCTACGATCTTTCAATATGGCCATGCCCGAGGAAATAAATCGTGTGTTGACTGACAGAATTGCTAATTATTTATTCTGCCCGACAGAAAACGCTGTTGAGAATTTAGGAAGAGAAGGTTTCCCTTTTGATACTCCAAATCGTAAGAACCAAAAAATTTTTAATGTCGGCGATGTAATGTACGACGCCACTCGGTATTATGCCAACAAAGCCGACGACTATCTGTCTTTGGAGAAGTGGGGGCTTCGAGAAAGGGAATATGCCCTATGTACCATTCATCGGCCACAAAACACTGATAATTCCAGTTGCCTTAAATCGATTTTTACTGCTCTCCAAAAAATCAATCAGGATTTGGAAGTTGTTATTCCATTACACCCAAGAACAAGAAACATTCTTAAACAATCTGAACAGTCCATCGCGATTGGAAATCTTAAAATAATTGAGCCCCTGTCTTACTTGGAAATGCAAAGATTAGAAAAAAGTGCAAGGGTTGTAATTACTGATTCAGGGGGTATGCAAAAGGAGGCATATTTTCATGGAGTTCCCTGCCTGACCTTAAGGGAGGAAACTGAATGGGTTGAGACATTGGTTGAGAGTGCCAATACATTAGTAGGAGCAAACGAAGAAAAAATTATCAGTGCATTTAGAACTCTTTCTCCCAATTTTATTCCGAAGGATATATATGGAGATGGCATGGCTTCCTCAAAGATTGTCAGCGAGTTAATTAATTCTTTTCACTGAAACCGTTCAATTTTAGAAAATTATACCATTGATAGCATTTCCAAATGCAAAGTATTTATAAGTTCGGCAGAATTTCTCTTTAATCAAAATATTATGAGGTCAGAAGATTGGTAAGTCTTTTATTTTGAAAATCATAAATAAAAATTTTTTGGAAAAATATCTCCAAGATGACTGGATTTTAAGTAAGCTCACCCAAATTACATCCAACCAGTCCAGTATCCTCACTTCTGACCAATGGCTCTTCAATGATCCCGCAAAAAGGTGTGTTTACCACCATCTTTACTGCGATCTAGTAAATTCGAAAGAGAATTCTAAGGTATTGGATGTAGGGGGGGGATTATGTAATTTCTCTTGGTCTTTTCTGCGTCATCTTCGATACGAAGTAGTTGACACTTGTAACCATGATAGTGTCGAAGATATCGATATTTTGCTTAAAAAGCACGAAAAGGTGAATTTGGTAAGGTCAGACTGGTATAATTTTAAACCGACACAGGAATATTGCTACATAATTGCGAACGATCTTTTTCCCAATGTTGATCAAAGACTCGATGAGTTTTTGGAAAAGTTTTTACCGGTTACCAAAGAAATTCGTGTTTCTTTAACTTACTACAACATCCGCAAGACTTACAAGGTCAGCAGAATGGATGGAGATGAGATCTTTTATATTAGGCCATGGGATGGTTATAGGTTAGTAAAAACCATCGACCAATTTAAAGATAGGTTAGATGATTATAAGTCAGAAAAACTTCTACTCAATCCGCCAAGTATTTTTGCCAATGGCAGACAGGTATGCATCTTAAAATTTAAGGGAGATTTATGAAACCTCAGCAGAAAATAAGAGTAACTTTTTTTGGTGATTCTATATGCACAGGTCAACATGTTGCGATCCACCAAGGTTGGGTGACACGAACCTCATTGGAATTATCGAAAATTCTGGATTCATCTAATGGTGAAATTGTAGTCACCAATTCTTCGGTAAATGGTCGCACTACTAGGCAAGCTTTGGAAACCATGGCCTATGAAATCCAATCACATGCACCCGAGATTGTGATTATACAATTTGGAATGAACGATTGCAATTATTGGAAATCTGATAGGGGGTTACCAAGGGTGAGCGAGGAATCTTTTGCCGCTAATCTTGCAGAAATTGTACAAAGAAGTTTTCATTATGGAGCAAAGGCAGTGTTCCTTAATACAAATCATCCCACCACTTTGAGAAATAATAAGTTTCCGAATACTGAGATTACTTACCAAGAAAGTAACGAACTATACAACCAAGCCATCCGATCTGTCGCTCAATCGACAAACGCAAACCTCAACGATTTAGAAAATCACTTTATTCAACTTATCCAACAAAAAGGAATTGATCTTAGCTCCCTTCTACTTGAGGAAGATCAATTACACCTAAGCTCACTTGGTCATGATGCGTATTTTTCGTTTATTTTCCCCAAAATCGAAAAAACGGTGCAGGAAATTCTTAATTCTTGAATTTGATCCCAAACTCCAAGCTTTCCTCAGATAGTAAAGTATTATTTATTCTTGGTTCTCCACGAGTAGGAAGTACTTTCCTTTATCAGTTAATTATTAATCATTTCGAGGTATTTTATCCTTCGAACCATCTAAACGAATTATTCGAAACAGAAAAATTTAATCCGCTCGAGTTACCCAGCGAAATTGAGCAGTCTCTTTTTGTTAATTACCAGAGTGATTATGGAAAAACCCAGGGTAGGGATCAACCCTCCGAAGCTTCTGCATTATTTAGGTATTTTTTTGGTGGCGAACATCCCTCAGAATTAAATAGTAAGAGACCTTTATCTGGGTGTGAGAAAAAGCTCATTCAATTTTTCGACCATTTATATCAATCCGTAGCAAACCAGAAACCCTTGGTTTTTAAAAACGCTTGGAATTGTTTTAGAATAAAGTTTTTAAGTGAAGTTTTTCCAAATGCTTGTTTTTTATGGATAAGAAGAGATCTTGCCGATAGTGCATTTTCTGACCTGAAAGCCAGAAGGAAGAGGGGAGGGCCAGAAGTTTGGAATTCGGCAACTACTAAAAATTACGAAGAAATTCAAAAACTTCCTTACTGGGAGCAGGTGGTAGAGCAACAATACTTTTATTGGAAACGTATCTCCAACGACTTGTCTCAATCATTATCAGAGAGATATTACCATGTTTGGTATGAGGATTTATGCGAAAATCAAAGTGATACGATTACCAATCTACAAAATTTCCTCATTCCCAAAGGATATAATTTTAAAAGTATTGATACTTCATTAAATATTGAGATTTCGAACAAATCTAATGATCGAGGAAATATAGAGGACAGAAAAAGAATCCTCCGATACTGCGAAGAGCCTAGGTTTTTCAAACTTAGGTATCATAGGGAGTGATGAGTATTTCCAGATCGATTCCCAAAATTAATCCAAATGATTCGGAGGTATGTTTTAAAATTGATCAACTGGCCAATTTTAGTTCAAGCCAAAAAAAATTAAAAGTTCTGGTTCTTGCCGATCAAAAATATCCTGCGGAAGTGGTAAAGGATCATGTCGATGGCATTACCTCCTCTTCCCGGCATGAAGTTTGCATAAGATCGCCACGGAAAAGAAGGTGGTTTATACCTTCTTCAAAAGTGAATCTTCTGGATAAGGAGGGAAAATGCTTCGATGTGGTGATAATCCATTACTCCCTTTGTATACTTTTTGAATCTTATATACCTAGGTATTTGCGGGAAGAAATCAATCAATTCAGGGGGATTAAAATCCAAATTATTCAAGATGAGTACCGATGGATAAACAAGATGATGGACGAGATATCATATTTGGGTATCGATGCGATCTTTTCATCACTGAACCTAGATAATCTAAAGAAAGTTTATTATAGAACTGAACTCAGTTCGGTTCTTAAAGTTTCATGCCTACCCGGCTATGTTCCTCAGAGATTAGTCGGTTTAAAAGTTCCCAAAATTTCTCAAAGAGAGAAGCATCTTGCTTACAGGGGCAGGGAGCTCCCTTATTGGATGGGCCGGTTGAGTTATGAAAAATCGAGGTTGAGTGAAGAAGTAGGCAAAAGAATTAACACGCATCCTATCGTCGCTGACCTAAGCTCACTGGAAAAGGATCGATTGTATGGCGAGTCATGGACGGCTTTTTTGAAGTGTTCCAAAGCAGTGCTGGGTTTGGAGGGAGGTGCAAGTATATTTGATTTTGACGGAGAAGCAGAAAAAGCGGTGTTAAACTACCAGAAATTAAATCCGGGTACTGGATTTGAGGAGATTAGCACCAATGTATTGCTTCCATACGAGGGAAATGTGATACATCAAACGATTACTCCTCGTTGTTTTGAAGCAATTGCCTATAAAACCGTCCAAGTTCTCCTCGAAGGAGAGTATAACGGGGTGCTTAAACCATGGAAACATTATCTTCCCTTAAAAAGAGATTTTTCGAATTTGGACAAAATCATAAAGTTTCTTTTGGATGATCAAGAATTACAAAATATAGCCGATCGAGCATATGACGAAATTATTCACTCAAACCTTTACTCGAGTACAATTCTAGGCCGTGGTATAGACGGTGCAATTGATCTGATAAGAATAAGAAAAGAAAATACATTATGTGTGGCATAGCAGGTTATTACTGTCTGAATAATCAGACTTTACCAAATGGTAAGAAATACCTTTCAGTGATGGGTAACTTGCTGGCTCACCGGGGCCCTGACGATTCAGGTTCTTGGCTTTCTCAAAATCAATCCCTTGGGCTCGTTCACAAGAGGCTTTCCATTATTGACCTTAGTCAGTCGGCTTCTCAGCCGATGCATGCAAAGAATGGAACAAGCATAGTTTTTAATGGTGAAATATACAATTACTTGGAGTTAAGGAAAGACCTTGCTAATTCTTGGGAGTTTCAAACTCTCTCCGATACTGAAACAATCTTGGCTGCTTATGATAAGTATGGAGAAGGTTGTCTAAATTACCTAAGGGGAATGTTTGCTTTTGCCTTATGGGATGAAAATAGAGGCAGGCTTTTTTGTGCCCGTGATCGTTTTGGGATAAAGCCCTTTTACTACACCTTGGTAAATGATGTTTTTTATTGTGCTTCTGAGATTAAGGCACTTCTTCCATTTGTTAAAGAAATTGATACAGATTTGGACTCGCTGAACGACTACTTAACCTTCCAGTTCACATTGGGAGACAAAACCCTTTTCAAAGGAATCAAAAAATTAGAGCCAGGACATTTACTCACCATCGAAAAATCACAAGTTTCCACCAAGAAATATTGGGAAGTTTATTACGATATAGATTTTAGTCACAACGAGGATTATTTCATTGAAAAGATTCAAGACTTAATGGATGAGTCCATCCGATTGCATATGAGGAGTGATGTTCCGGTGGGTTCTTATGTAAGCGGTGGTAGAGACTCAAGTATTGTCGCCTCGCTTGCTTCCCAAATTGAAGGTGCCGAGTTCAAAGGTTTTACCGGTAAGTTTTCCTATGGGAAAGGATATGACGAAAGCTCATATGCCAAAGATTTATCCCAAAAATATTCCTTCGAATTACATGAACTTGATATTCAAAGTGAAGACTTTGTATCATCTATTGAAAAAATCATATACCATCTAGACGAACCGGTAGCAGGGCCGGGTTCCTTTCCTCAGTATGAAATCTCCAAGCTTGCTGCCCAGCATCGAAAAGTGGTTCTGGGAGGGCAGGGAGGAGATGAAATTTTTGGAGGTTATGCGAGGTATTTAATTGCCTATTTTGAGCAATGTATAAAAGGGGCAATTGAGGGTACATTGAACAATGGTAACTTTGTTGTTACTTACGAATCGATCATTCCAAACCTGGCAACCTTGGAACAATATAAGCCCATGCTAAAGCAATTTTGGAGCAGTGGATTATTTGATTCGATCAATAAACGGTATTTTGATTTGGTCAACCGAGCCCCAAACTTACAAAAGGAAATCCACTGGAATAACCTTAAGCAATCTTCTACATACGATGAATTTTTAAGTATTTTTTTGGGCAAAAATGTAGGACATGAATCGTATTTTGATTTGATGACGCATTTTGATTTTAAAACTTTGCTACCTGCGTTATTGCAGGTTGAAGACCGAATGAGTATGGCCCATGGTTTGGAGTCAAGGGTTCCCTTTCTTGATCATAAATTGATTGAGCTCGCCGCAACAATTCCTGCAGATATAAAATTTAAAAACGGAGAATTGAAAAGACTGCTCGTTCGGGCATTTGACCAAATATTGCCTTCTTCCATTACCGAGAGAAAAGATAAAATGGGGTTTCCTGTTCCATTGAATGAATGGATGCAGGGAGAATTGAAAGAATTTATTTGTGGAATTTTTGAGCATGGTAGAGATAATAAAAGAGCCATTTTTAATTCCGGAGTTATTTTAGAAAATTTATCAAAGGAAGGAAAGTTTAGCAGAAAGATTTGGGGTCTTCTCTCTTTGGAGATTTGGATGCAACAATTTCATGATCGTGCGAAAGAATTTAAAAACCAACTGAACTAGAAATATCTGAAATTTATGAAAATACTTATAACAGGAGGACTTGGCCAAATAGGTTCACATGTCGCTGAAATGTTCCTAGAGCGAGGAGACCAAGTTTGTGTTATCGATAACTTGGCCACTGGTCGTAAAGAGCACCTAGAGGATGACCCAAATTTGCGAATCGAGATTGCCAGTATTGCCGACAATGATTTGGTCCATGACCTATTCGAAAATTTTAAGCCCGATTGTGTGGTTCATGCTGCAGCATCTTACAAAGACCCAAATGATTGGTATAATGACTCATTGACGAATTGCGTTGGAGGTTCGAACATTGTAAAGGCATCGGTCCATTTTGGTGTAAAGAGGTTTATTTATTTTCAGACATCTCTCTGCTATGGACTCAATCCAATTGAACAACCCATCACGCTCAATCATCCAAAGCTTCCTGCATCCACTAGTTATGCGATTACTAAAACGGCTAATGAAGATTTTCTCGAAATTTCCGGATTAGATTTTGTTACTTTTCGCCTGGCTAATGTAATTGGTCCTAGAAATGTTGCTGGTCCATTACCTATATTTTATCAGAGACTTAAGGATGGGAAACAGTGTTTTGTCACAAAATCGAGGAGAGATTTTGTATTTGTAAAAGATCTTGCAAAGGTTGTCCTACAAGCTTGTGACGGAACCGGTCATGGTGCTTATCATTTTTCGTCTGGGTCAGATGTGCCTATCGAGGATCTTTACAATGCAGTGGTTAATGCAATGGAGCTTAAGGATTTTCCAAAAGCTGAAATTAAAGAGTTAGGAGAGGATGATGTTGTTTCCATCCTTTTGGATCCCTCCAGAACCTTTGAGGATTTTGGTGAAATAAAATTTACACCAATTGAAGAGACCGTTGCCCAAGCCATTTCGTACTTTAAAGAGTATGGCACTCTTGGTGAATATACTCACCTGAGGTTAAACAAAGAAAAGAGTGGCTAAGAGAATTTTAATTACCGGAGGTGCCGGATGTCTGGGCTCTAATATATTGGAACATTTATTCGGGCAAGGACATGAACTTTTGATTATCGATAATTTTGCCACAGGAAAAAGAGAAGTCGTTCCCGAACAAAATCGCTTGAGTTTAGTTGAGGGCACCATAGTCGACGAAGATTTAGTCGATAAATCATTTGACGATTTTAAGCCGGACTTTGTTATACATAGTGCTGCTTCCTACAAAGATCCTAATAATTGGGCCGAAGATACTAAAACTAATGTACTCGGTTCAATTAATGTAGCAAAAGCAGCCTTCAAACATGGAGTAACGAGAGTAATAAACTTTCAAACTGCTCTTTGTTACGGACGCCCTTCCATCGTTCCTATACCGGTTAATCATCCAACGAATCCTTTCACGAGTTATGGGATATCCAAGCATTCGGGCGAAGCCTTTTTACTGCAATCGAACTTGCCTGTGATTTCATTTCGACTGGCAAATATATGTGGCCCACGATTAGCCATTGGACCTTTACCCACTTTTTATCAAAGGCTAAAGGAAGGGAAAAAATGCTTTTGTAGCGAGGCGGTGCGAGATTTTCTAGACATTGGTGATTTTCTAAGGTTGATGGATTTAGCACTCGGAGAGAGTTCACCCCTTGGTCTGTTTAATGTTTCAACTGGGCTTGGTTATTCGATCTACGAAGTATTTTGTGCGGTGTGTGAATATTTGGAAATTGATACTCCTGAAGTTCCGCGACTGCCAGTTGGAGATGACGATGTATCTGAAGTTGTTTTGGATCCCTCGAAGACTGAAATGGCTTTCAATTGGAAAGCGAAAGTCAATTTCAAGGATACCATCCACAATCAACTCAAGTGGTACGACCAATTTGGAATTAATGATATTTACAGTCACCTTGCTGAGCCGAAGAGCTAAATAATTAATGATTCAAGAAACCTTTAAAAATAAAAAAATCCTAGTTGTCGGAGGAGCTGGCTTTGTAGGTTCAAACTTAATCCTTCAGCTTCTCGAAAATGAACCGGCTGAAGTGCTTGTTGTTGACAACCTACTTTCATCCGAAGCCTGTAATGTTCCTGTCGCGCCTAATATTCGTTTTGTTTATGGTTCAATTACTGATGATAATGTACTTCGTTCCATACCTAACGATTTAGACTATGCATTTCATCTTGCTTGTTATCATGGCAACCAATCCTCTATTGCTAACCCGCTTGCTGATCATGAGAACAATACACTTACTTCGCTCAAACTTTTTGAGAGGCTCAAGGAAATCAAGGGTTTGCAGAAGGTAGTCTATGCAGCAGCTGGCTGTGCTGTTGCTGAAAAAACCTTTGAAAATGCGGTGGCCACTTCTGAAGATGCTCCAGTTTCCCTTTTCCATGATTCCCCGTATTCCATTTCCAAATTGATTGGAGAGATGTATGGAAACTATTACCACAAAGCTCATGGACTCCCTTTTGTTAAAGCCAGATTTCAAAATGTTTATGGACCAAGAGAAATTCTCGGGGCTGGAAGATGGAGGGGTACCCCACACACGGTATGGCGCAATGTGACTCCGACTTTTGTTTGGAAAGCCCTTGATCACCTTGCTTTACCGTTAGAAAATGAAGGTCTTTCCAGTAGGGACTTTATTTTTGTTGAGGATATGGCTCAGGGGTTAATGTGTTGTGCTCTAGCAGGCAAGTCTTCCGAAACCTACAATCTGGCTTCAGGAAAAGAGACGACCATTGCTGAGTTAGCCAATTTAATCAATGTAGCCACTGGTAATCCGACTCCTCCACAGCTTTTTCCTGCAAGGGACTGGGATCGTTCCGGAAAACGTTTTGGCAGTACAGAAAAAGCCAATGCGGACTTAGGGTTTCGTGCAGAAGTAGATATTGCTGAGGGTATAGGTCGTCTTGTTGAATGGACAAAGAAAAACCATGCTCTAATCGCCTCCTGTATGGAGCGGCATGCTCCCTTTATGGCTGATTAAAACTAATCTTTGGGCAACAATTTTGTCGTGCCTTAACTATTTAAATGGCGAGCAAAAATAAAAGATTTAACATCTTATTGTACTGCAATAAACCGGAGGAAAATCAGAACGCAGGAACGGTGGTTGATCACATAGACGCCTTTTCCAAATATTCCAGAAATAATATCATGGTTTGGTCTTCCCTAAGCGGTTTACCTGACCAAGCAACCATTGAAGCGATGGACTGTATTGTTATTCATTACACTTTATCACTTCTCTATGAGAATTATATACCCCGTGAATCATTTCAACGAATCCGCGATTTTAAGGGTCTTAAAGTGTTGTTCATACAAGATGAATACAGGAGGGTAAATTTTGTCTGTGAAAGGATAAATAGTATCGGCATTGATGTGATTTTTTCATGTGCCCCTACCGGAGTTGCAAAACAAATCTACAGGTCCGTCGACAAGAATACCAAAATATTGAGCACTTTAACGGGCTATGTGCCCGAGGATTTAATTTCATTTAGCCCAATACCCATGGCAGAGCGAAAAATTGATGTCGGATATCGGGCGAGAAAGTGTGCTTACTTTCTTGGCAGAAAGAGTTATGAAAAATATGAGATTGGTAGCCTTTTCCTTAATCGGGCAAGAGAGACGACTTTAAGATGTGATATTTCTTCCCAAGAAAAAGACCGAATATATGGTTCTAAATGGATTGATTTTATCGCTAATTGTAAAACCACTTTAGGAACCGAAAGTGGGGCGAGTCTTATTGATTTTACCGGGCGGGTGGAATACGAATTAAATCGTTGGCAGGCTTTCCATCCGTTTGCTTCTTTTGAAGAAGTGCCACCCAAGTATCTGGAAGAAGACGGAAAAATTGATTTACAGGTTATTTCACCGAGGTGTTTTGAGGCTGCTGCACTGGGCACAGTCATGGTAATGTATCCGGGTGAATATTCTGGTCTGCTTAGTCCCGGGGTTCACTACATTTCTTTAGAAAAAGACTTTTCTAATTTTGATGATGTGATGGGTAAAATTAAAGATCATACCTATCTCGAAGAAGTTGCCCGAAATGCCCATGCAGATTTGGTGGAGAAATTGAATTTTTCCTATAAAAAATTTATTAATAATTTTGATGAAGAAATGCTTAATATTGCTTCGTCAAAAGAGTGGGAACCAATTGGTGCGGATGCCACTTTTGTGAGAAAAGAAAAAAAATTGGAAGATGTAAAAAAATCAATATCATCAAAACTTACAGACCGGATGCATTTTTACAGAAGATTTATTTGGAAACATCTACCTCTTTGGTTTAAGTTTCTATTATCTGTAACATTGTTGAGAAAGTGGGTTTATTTCCATCTGTTCAGGGAAGAATCATAAGATGATGAGTCGTTGCTAAAAAGTAATTCAAACACTTTAGATAATTTTCAAAACCTTTGGTACGGGAAGCATTTTTTGACTTACTTATTTCTTTGATTTTTTCCAAAGCCATCTGGTTTACTAATTAAAAATTCACCGATTCGTGACGGCTATTAATATTGTTAGTTCAGAATATGTTCCAATTCCTGCCGCTGCTGCATCTCGTGTGGTCCCATGGGTCGAAGAACTATCCAAGCTAGGCTTTGATGTCCGTATTTTTACCTCCAAGGCAAGTAAAGATCAGGGGGATCCAATTGTGATTAGTTCTTTTTTTGGTATACCTAATAACAAAGCACCATTACTCAAAAGATTCTTACAAGAAGTTTTACTTGGTTTGGATCTTGGAATAAGAATTTGGTTAAATCGGAAGCACAGTGATGGATGCATTATAACTTCACCTCCTTTTTTTATGGCCTGTATTTGTGCCTTCTTTGCAAAGCAGGCAAATATTCCTTACATTTTTGATGTCAGAGACCGTTATCCTCGGGTGCTTGCAGACCTAGGGTATTTGAATGATTTTGGGCTTCTACACTCTATTCTAGGTTACCTAGAGAGTTGGATATATAGTAGAGCTCAGCTTGTTACCACGGTTACAAATGGGCTAGTTAGCGAACTTGTCTCCAGTTATCCAAAGCGAAACTTTCAACTAGTAAGAAACGGGTTTGATGAATTAGTGTTTACTGACGAACTACTGAATTTTGATAAACGATCTGCTTTTACTGTTGTTTACCATGGAAGGCTTGGTCGTTTCTATGATTTAGATACCTACCTTGAAATTATCAAAATTATTCACGATTTAGACAGCTCAATTCGATTTATTATGGTGGGAGAACTTCCTCAGGAAATTTATTTAAATAAACCTCCAAATTTACAAATACTTCCGGCAATGAAATTAGACAGTTTGAGCAAAATCTTGGCAAGTTGCCATTTGGGCATCTGTTTATTGCGGGATCTACCGGCTATGAAAAATGCATTTCCAGCCAAAGCGTATGATTATATTGGTGCAGGCATTCCGATATTGGCAGGTCCAGATGGAGAGTTCAGTCAAATGGTCGAAGAATTAAATATCGGCATCTCATTTGAAAAGGTGTCAGCAAATAAGGTTGCCGATTCGATACTCGAAATAAAAAATAAGAAAGACAATTGGTCCAAAATGTGTACGCAAGTTAAAAAAAATCGAAAGAATTTTGGGCGCAGAAAAATAGCACAAGAGTTTTTTAAACGAGAGTTGTGAGAACTTTAAGATGAACCGTAAAGAGCATTGGAATTTAAGTAAAGTTACCAAACTTTTCATTTTTCAGCTCTTTGCTATGGCTACTTGTTTAGGTGTAATAATCTTTGCCTCACCACAAAGTGAAACCTTGTTAAATGTAACCAAGGAACGCTTGATGATATATTCAATTTTTTATGGAATTTCCTGTTTGATTTCTGGGGAGATCATCGGTCTTTTTACTAACAACCAACGAAACTTAATTTGGAAAAAAGGGGTTCTCTCGTTCGTCTCATCGGCAATGGGTTCACTAGGATTAATCTTAATTGTATGGGTAATTGAATTCGAATTTGTCGGGCGTTTGGCTATTTTGAAAATGATTACCCTAACAGGCATATCGGGCTTCCTCTTTTTGGCTTTGTTGGAAGGAATTAAACAAAGAAACCCATGGAAAATCTTAGTCCATTTACCTGAGGGTGAGGCTCATCAAATTACCTCCAGTTTGGAAGCTATGGGGGAGAAAATTGATTGGCTTTCTTTAGAGTCTAAAAAGGGTGATCTACTTGAATATTGCGTAGAAAATGAAGTGGATATTGTTATATGGGACAAAACTGAAAAGGAATTAGATGTAATGGCGTTACTTGCATCAGGAGTTCGTGTCTTGAGTGTATCAGCATTATGGGAGACTTTTTCTCAAAAGATCCCACATTCCGAAATCAACGAAGATTGGCTAACGAAATTGGATTTAAGGCAAAGAGACCCAGTTGTCCGAAGGATGAAACGTTTGTTGGATGTAATAATTTCTTGCCTTGGTCTGGTCATTGGAATTCCCATTCTTTTTCTCGCCTCTATTGCTATATTTCTCGAATCTGGATTTCCCTTATTTTTCTCTCAAAAAAGGTCCGGATATTTAAATCGTCCATACATTCTATACAAATTGAGAACGATGATTCCAAATTCAGAAAGAAGGGGGGCTGAATGGGCTGCTAAGAAAGATCATCGGGTTACCCATGTGGGCAGGTTTCTGCGCAGTACAAGGATTGATGAAATTCCACAGTTTTGGAATGTGATCAAGGGTGATATGTCGGTCGTAGGCCCACGCCCGGAACGCCCGGAGCTAGAAGATGAAATTATCAAAAAATTACCCTATTGGAATTGTCGGTATTTATTGAAACCTGGATTGACCGGATGGGCTCAAATTAAATACCAGTACGCATCAGACCTGGAGACCTCCGAAGAAAAATTGGCCTACGATTTATTCTATGTCAAAAATGCTTCCTTCTTTTTGGACTTGGAAATTATTTTGTCCACTTTGCGGTCTCTAACCAAGGGGAGTCGTTAATGAAAGTTTTGGTAACTGGTGGAGCAGGATATATAGGGAGTCATACCACTCTAGCTTTATTAGAATCTGGGTATGAAGTGGTGGTGCTTGATAATTTCTCCAATTCCTTTCCAGAATCCTTAGTTCGGGTTGGAAAGTTAGCTCGAAAAGACCCTTTTGTGGTTGAAGGGGATTTGACCGACCAATCTAAACTGCACCAAATCTTTGACGAGCATTCAGATATTTTAGCAGTGGTTCATTTTGCTGCGTTGAAAGCGGTGGGAGAATCGACTGAATTTCCTTTGAAATATTATCACAACAATGTTGTCGGCTCAATTTGCCTATTGCGGGCGATGGAATTAGCTAGCGTCAATCACCTTGTTTTTAGCTCTTCCTGCACGGTGTATGGCGAACCGAAGCAAGTGCCGATCAATGAATCCCATCCAGTAGGAGGAGTTTCCAGCCCCTATGGCCGGACCAAGTTTCAAATGGAGGAGATCATAGGTGACCATGCTAGTGTTAATAAAAATTTTCAAGCAGCGGTGCTTAGGTACTTCAATCCGGTGGGTGCTCACCCAAGTGGAGAAATTGGGGAAGATCCCCAAGGAATTCCTGGCAATCTTGTTCCTTTTGTTTGTCAGGTGGCAATTGGACAGCACGAAAAGCTTCGGGTGTTTGGTTCTGATTATCCAACACGGGACGGTACCGCAGTGAGAGATTATCTTCATGTGGTTGATCTGGCGGATGCTCATTTAAAAGCACTTCAAGCTTTAGAAAAAAACAACGACGGATTTATTTGTAACCTAGGGACGGGAAGAGGGTCGAGCGTCCTAGAGGTCATTAGTGCATTTGAAAAAGCTACAGGTCAAAAAATCTCCTTTGAATTTGCGGAGAGAAGGGCAGGGGATGTGACCGAAGCTTGGTCCAATCCGTCATTGGCGGAAGATTTATTGGGCTGGAAAACTACCCGCGGTTTAGAAGAAATGCTTACCGATGCTTGGAACTGGCAAAGTAAAAACCCAATGGGTTATCGCTCGGTTGCTAAGTTATAATTTGCTGGGTTTCCCCCGCTTGATAAGATTGCATTTGAGATCATTTCCAGGTCAATTCGATCGCCCAATTTGATCCCTAAGTCCCGGAATTCATCTGCTCCTAACTCCACCACAAATTGTAATGAATTTGATCTGGAGGGCATACCAGTAAGATCAAAAGGGCGTCCGTGGTGTATCTCCTTCAAATATCCATCCGCTGAAAAATATCCAATATCCAATGGAATTCGGGTATTTTTCATCCAAAATCTTTGTAATTGCGGCGTTTCGAAGATAAATAACATCCCTTCTTTTTTGTTGAGACTCCCGCGATGCATAAGTCCTAGCTCTCTCTCACTCGGAGTTCTTGCCAGTTCTAACCTTAACAAAACTTCACCAACATTAATATCATAATGCTTGTTTGGTTTCGGGATTGGCTCAGGATTATGTGCGAGTTCCTTGCAGCAAGTTAACCCGATCAGCAGGAAGACAGTTGGCAGATGAAAAAAATATCTCATGATCTAGTATATATTTGATGAAAGATCTTCTTAAACAGATCAAGAGCCTTCGGGTTTTAGTGATTGGAGATGTTATGCTCGACCGTTATGTAATTGGCGACGTCACTCGTATTTCTCCAGAAGCACCTGTCCCAGTTTTGGCAGTCAGGGAAGAACGATCTGTTGCGGGGGGGGCTGCCAATGTTGCCCTGAACCTGAAATCTTTGGGAGCCCAAGTTGAATCTGTTGGTTGGTATGGTCAGGATAGTCGCGGAGATGAATTGATCCAAATTTTGCAATCACAAGACATTTTAGTGGATCCCAAATTTCGTTTTGCCAACGCACCTACTGTTTCAAAATCGAGGGTCACTGCATCCAATCAACAAATCTGCAGAGTGGATAGGGAGGCTTCCATTGATGAATACAAACCCGACCTATCACACCTTGGTGAAATCATTGCGGAGAAAGTTGAGAGGGTTGATGCCGTGATTATTTCGGATTACGGGAAGGGCTTTGTGACCAATGAATTAATTGCGCTTGTTCGAAAAGTTGCCCGGTTTTTAGCGATCGATCCCAAACCAAGCAGGTTATTGAATTACTCCCATCCAGATCTTCTTACCCCCAATCGGCTTGAAGCTTTTGAGCTTGCCGGTTTGTCTAGGGAAACGAGGGACCGATTCCCCTCTGAGCAAGTGGTGAAGAGTATTTTTGAAATGCATACCCCAAAAATGCTTGCGGTCACTCTCGGTGCTGAGGGAATGCTCCTATCAAAATCCGGGAAGGTGGAAAGAATTATCCCCACTGCTGCACGGGAAGTGTTTGATGTGTCAGGTGCTGGGGATACGGTGATTGCGTCTTTAACCCTTGCTTTAGCCGCTGGACAATCTTTTGAACAAGCCGCCGAATTTGCTAACCTCGCGGCTGGGGTAGTGGTAGGGAAAGTAGGTACCGCAACCGTTTCTCCAGCAGAAATCCTTACCCCGTAAAAGGAGTGAGGATGAACCGAGCCCTGTTTTTGGACCGTGATGGTACATTGATCAAGGATGCCCACTATTTAAAAGATCCCAAAAAATTAGAAATTATTCCGTCTGCTGGCTCTGCCTTGCAAAAAGCTAAAAATGCAGGCTTTTTGCTTTTCATGCATACTAACCAATCGGGAATTGCCCGTGGGTATTATGATTGGACTGATGTGTCAGCATGTAATCAAAGAATGAATCATGAATTTGGCTGGACAGAAGATTTTTTCACCGAAGTTTGTATTGCTCCGGAATCTCCTGAAGAAAAAATTATTTACCGAAAACCATCACCAAGGTTCGAATTAGAAATGATTAAGAAATATGAATTGGAACCATCTCAGTGCTGGGTGGTAGGCGATAAGTGGATTGATCCCCAAACGGGAATATCCGCTGGTATGCGAGGTGCACTTGTAAGAACTGGGAAGCCAATGGATGACGAGATCAAAGAATTAGCCCGAAGATCGCATGTTCCCATCTATTTAGATCTATGTGAGTTTGTTTCCAAGGAGTTATTGTTTTGAAAGAAAAAAATATTCCAAGTTTGTGGGATGTAAAAAAAGACGAACTGCATGCGGATTGTCGAATTTTTGAAGTTCGTAAACAAACACTCCAGCGAAGATCGGATGGGTTATCTGGTGATTTTTTCGTACTTAATACCAATGACTGGGTCAATGTGCTTGCCCTTACAGAAAGCAATGAATTGATCTTGGTTCGTCAATTCCGCTACGGAAGTAAGGAATTTTCTCTGGAACCTCCCGGCGGGGTTGTGGAAAAAGGGGAAAATCCCCTGACTGCTGGATTGAGAGAATTACAAGAAGAAACCGGTTATGTAGGCAGCGATCCTGAACTACTAGGAGTGGTACGGCCAAATGCGGCCATACTATCAAACCGTTGTCACATTGTCTTGGTTAGAAATGTGATAAAATTGGCTGATGTAAATTTCGATCAACATGAAGAACTGATAACGGAGTTGTATCCGGTCCATGAACTTAAAAGAATGGTTCAGGATGGCTCGATCACACATTCCATTGGTTTGAATGCAATTTTGATGCTTCTTGTAAAATTAGACTTGTGAAAATCTCGCTAAATAAACCAAAAATGCAAAACTTTATAATCCACCTTTGTATCTTTACTGAGTTATTCACAATTGTTAGAATAGATATTTATTTATGAGCGATTTACTTTCCATCATTCAAGAAACCGGTAACCCCGACCCTGTGTATCTGGGGAAAATTCTCGATCGCTCACCTGAAGATGTGGAGAAAGAGCTAACATTCTTAAAAGATGAAGGTGTATTGATGGGCTGGGTACCTTTGATTAATCCTTCCAAAGGGGAGGGAGGAGAAGTAAAGTCTGTTATTGAGGTGAAAATCAGTCCGGAACGTGAAGGTGGCTTTAATCGATTGGCTCATCGAATTTCCAAGTTCGAGGAAGTGGAGGATTGTCACTTGATGTCTGGTGCTTATGATTTACTTGTCATTGTAAAAGGAAAAGACTTGCATGCTGTTGCCACCTTTGTCTCTGAACGTCTTGCCACGATTGACGGGGTGCTTTCAACTGCTACCCATTTTTTACTCCGTTCGTACAAAGAACACGGGCATCTATTAAACAGGGAGGGAGAAAACCCAGAAAAGCCCGCAGTGAGTGCTTAATTTTCTCATGAATCCACAGGATTACATTGCCAAACATGTAAGTGGTTTGCCCAGATCAGGCATTCGCGACTTTTTTGCAATTGTTTCAGAAATGCCGCAGGCCATTTCTTTGGGAATTGGTGAACCTGATTTTATTACTCCATGGAAAATCCGGGAGTCTTCTATATTTGCTCTGGAGAAAGGAAAAACTTCCTACACCGATAATCGGGGTCTACTTTCTTTAAGAAAAGAAATTTCCGCCTATGTGGAGAAACATTTTGGTCCTGCTTACGATCCAGGAAACGAGATTTTGGTTACTGTGGGAGTTTCCGAGGCTATTGATATTGCCCTCCGTGCCTTGATCAATCCGGGTGACAAGGTGATGTACCACGAACCGTGTTATGTGTCATACGCACCAAGTATCTCGCTTGCCTTTGGTGAAGCAATTCCAGTGGCAACCAGTCCGGATTATTCTTTTGCCCTCGACCCTGATGCTTTTGAACGGGCATGGGAGCCGGGTTGTAAAGTATTAATGCTCAATTTCCCGACAAATCCAACTGGAGGAACGGCTAATCGAGAGAAGCTTGAGAAATTGGCAAAATTTGCTGTGGAGAAAGATTTGATCGTCATAAGCGATGAAATCTACGCCGAATTAACTTATGAGGGAGAGCACCTGAGCATTGCTTCATTTCCAGGTATGCAGGACCGAACTATTTTTTTACATGGATTTTCCAAGGCCTTTGCAATGACTGGATTTAGGGTTGGATTTGCCTGCGGGCCGGATTGGTTAATCGATGCAATGATGAAGATTCATCAATATTGTATGATGTGTGCCCCCATTCTTAGTCAGGAAGCAGCGATTGAAGCTTTGCGGAATGGAATTGAAGATGTTCTACGCATGAGGGATCAATATTCAAAACGCAGGGATTTTGTTGTGCGTAGGTTTAATGAAATGGGTCTCGATTGTCATCTGCCACGGGGGTCCTTTTATGCATTTCCTTCAGTTTCTCCGAGTACTAGACTAGACGAGGTTGAATTTTGTCATCGTCTCTTGCGGGAATCGGAAGTTGCGGTGGTTCCAGGAACCGCGTTTGGACCGCATGGCAAAGGTCATGTAAGAGCCAGTTTTTCGACATCCTATGAGAAATTGGTTGAAGCGACTAGCCGGATGGAAAAATTTGTTGATCAAGTACGGGCAGAAAATCAGTCAGTCCCTGCAGCAGGCTAATCCATTGGT
This sequence comes from Opitutales bacterium, assembly GCA_900299365.1. Classification (GTDB taxonomy): domain Bacteria; phylum Verrucomicrobiota; class Verrucomicrobiia; order Opitutales; family Seribacteraceae; genus Chordibacter. The sequence continues at coordinate 17,490 of OMJS01000172.1, read as the reverse complement.
TGCTCCATTTAATTTGTGAATCCAAGTATTGCGATTGTTGGTCGTCCCAATGTGGGCAAAAGTAGGCTGTTTAACCGCTTGGCTGGTAAGCGAATTTCGATTGTTCACGATCGCCCTGGAGTGACAAGAGATGTTGTGGTGGCGGACAGTCTTGAAGGGTATGTATTGATGGACACTGGAGGAATTGGAATGATTCCAGAAATGACTCCTGCCGAGATCCAAGACGCAACTGAAGACCAGGCACAATTTGCGATACAAGCAGCCGACTTACTTTTGTTTGTTGTAGATGGGAGAGTTGGTCCCTTGCCTCTCGATCAAACCCTTGCCCAAAAATTCCGAAAAATGGGCAAAAAACCCGTTTTAGTGGTGAATAAAATGGACGACCCGGAAGATACTTATGCATTTGAAGAGTTTAAAAAGCTTGGTTTTCCTCGACAAATCGGAGTATCTGCCGAGCATGGGAATGGCATAGGGAACTTGACTGATCTTTTTCAGGAAGTTCTGCCGTCGCCTACTCTTCCATCAAGTCAGCCAGATTCTCTTCGTACTCGAATAGCGTTTATTGGGCGTCCGAATGTGGGGAAATCATCACTTTGCAATCGTTTACTCGATATGAAACGTTTGATCGTTAGCGATGTTCCAGGAACCACACGAGAGACCGTTGAACTGGACTTGGATTATCTTGCTGATGGAAGTGAAGAACCCTGGAAATTCCGCCTGTTTGATACCGCAGGGCTTAAAAGGCGTAAAAGAGTAGACACCTCACTGGATTATTTTTCTGCGGTACGCACTAAAAATGCTATTGAAGAAACAGAAGTTGTCTTTCTTGTGTTGGATGCACGGGAAGGAGTAACCAAGCAGGACAAATTGCTTGCTGGTCATGTACTGGATGCGGGAAAAGCTCTGGCTATCTTGGTAAATAAGTGGGACCTCGCATTGGAAGGGTTTAGAAAAGATCCGTTACCGGGATATGAGGATGAAAAAGCCTTCCGCAAAGCTTACCTGGAATCTGTCCGCAAAGAATTCGTCTTTCTGCCGGATTCTCCAATATCTTTTGTTTCTGCTCAGTCTGGTTATGCGATGCAGGATTTTTTGCAGGTCGCAAAAGATTTGGATGCAAGGATGGAAAAGTCCATCTCCACCTCAGCCCTGAATAAATTGATTGGCGATATGTTCGAGCATCGCCCCCCAGCAAAAGTGAAGGGTAAACGGTTTAAAATTTTCTACGCTGTACAAGTTGAAAAACGCCCCTTTCGGATCAAGCTGTTTTGTAATCGTGAGCACAAGTTGGACGAGCCCTATCGTCGCTATCTTGAAAAGGGAATACAGAAAAAATTTGGACTTTCCGGATGTCCGTTGAAATTCTCACTGGCTGGGAAAGAGGCTCGTTACCAAGAGGAACGTAAATCAGCCTAATACGCTAGTTTCCAAAGGAAAAATTTATTATTTTTATAAAAGCCGCCTCTCGTAGGCGGCTTTTTTTATACAACAAGGAATTTTGACGGATATGAAATAATCCGTTACTAATCGAACTCAGAGCTTATGAACCCAAAGCAAAAAATTGCATTTTTTGGATCTGATGAGATCGCACTTCCCAGTTTGGAGGCATTGGCGGATTCGTCCAATAACTGGGAAATTTGCGGGGTTCTTACTCAGCCTGACCGACGGTCAGGTCGTGGGAGAATACTACAACCAAACGCGATTAAAAGATGGGCTATGGATTCCCATATCCCAGTGATGAACCCGGAAAAACCAGGTAAAGTGGAAGCTGAATGGATCAAAGACTTGGGTGTAGACCTGGTCCTAGTTATGGCATATGGTCATATTTTGCAGGAGGATCTTTTAACTGTCACCCCGTTTGGTTGCTTTAATCTTCATGCATCCCTACTTCCCAAATACCGGGGTGCTTCCCCTATAGAGAGTGCAATGGCTATGGGGGAGATGAAAACGGGAGTCACTCTGATGCAGGTGATTCCCGAAATGGATGCAGGTCCGATTATCGATGCAGAAACTGTTATTATCGACCAAGGGGACACGGGGCCACTTTTACGTGCTAAAATTGCCAAGGCATGTGTACCCTTAATCAAACGAAATATGGGAGCTTTGTTATCCGATAGTTATGTTCCAATTGATCAAAATGAAAAGGAAGCAACTTATTGTCGGAAATTATCTAAAATAGACGGACGTTTAAATTTTGAATTATCTGCCAAGCAATTGGTGTCCCGAAACCTCGCATTTTCAGGCTGGCCCGGTTCTTATTTTTTACATTTTGATCAGGTGTTGAAAGTCGGAAAGATTTCCGAGATTGACGGGTATGATCATTTGCAGCCCGGACAAAGAGGTTGGGAAGATGAACATTCTTTAATAATTGGCACAAGAAAGGGAGCGATTGCCGTTGAAGAAATACAAAAGCCTGGAGGGAAAATGCTTCCCATTTCTGATTTCGTGCGTGGTTATTCTATACCAAAGGAGATAAGATTCTCATCACCCGAAGATCAAACCGAATTGATCCGTTGCTAAAAAATGTTTCTTTTAAAAAAAGATTTCTTGATTCTTCTCACAGTCTGAGTAAATTTTATTTGTGGTGATTATTAAGGGATTCACTAAGCCTTTGTGCTTAGTGTTACGATGTTTGGTACTGTCAATGCCAGTTTTGTCGTGCTTTGGTCAATCCGATGCTAAGATAATATTGGCAAACCTAAAGCAGGATTTAGAACTAATCAATCGTGAGGTAACTAGTTTGCGGACCGAGGTTGAAATGCTTAGGCGTGAAAATGCTCAATTGAAGGTAGTAATGGACCAGACCAATCGGGCAAACAAGCTGGGGCAACAAAACGGCCTCGTTCTTGAACTTCAAAACCGAATGCAGTCTTTAGAACTGGCTTTTAAGCAGAGCGAACGTGCCCGTGGAGCCAACCAGGAAGATATTAGTAAAAAATTTCAACAAATCATCGCACAAATGAACCGGGGCTTTGAGCAGGTTACAACTGCCAATACTTCCGCACCCGAAAAAGCCCCTACTTTTTCAACCGATTATCCCCCTAATGGTTTTGTTCATAAGGTGGAAAAAGGAGAAACCGTGAGTAGCATTGCCAAAAAGTATAATTCCAAGGTTTCATGGATCATTAACGCCAATCAAATTGCAGACCCGACCAAGGTCTTTGTGGGGCGTGAGCTCTTTGTTCCTCAGAAATAGAAAAAAGACAATGAATACACCAACTCGTAGATTAGGCCGTGGACTGGGTAGTTTAATTGCTGGTGGGGGGCAGGGTGCCACTATTCTTACTGAACCGCCCGAATCCCCAGAAGATCTTGTTCCAAATACTCCAAATCTTGAAAGTGAGGCTGTAGAAAATAATGAATCTGAACTTGCCATTGCCAATTCGGGTAGTAACCAATTGCAGGAACTTGCTATTGAGCAGGTTTTTCCTAATCCTCATCAACCCCGTAAGGTTATTGACCCTGAAGCGGTCAGAGAATTGGCGAATAGTATAGATACGGAAGGTCTTCTTCAGCCCATCGTGGTCCGTTCAAATGAACATGGATATGAATTGATCGCCGGTGAACGAAGGTTAAGGGCACACCAATATCTTGGGCGTTCCAAGATTTTGGCTCGTGTACTTGAGGTAACAGATCTTTCATCTGCCAGTCTCTCGCTAATTGAAAATTTGCAACGGGAAGAACTAAATCCAGTCGAGGAAGCAATGGGGTACCAGTCCTTGATTTCCGATTTTAATCTTAATCAGCAGGAAGTTGCACAAAGGATGGGAAAGAGCCGTTCTCATATCGCAAATCTTATACGCTTGCTGCAACTTGATGGTGAACTCCAAAGATTGCTTGCACAAGGTGAGCTTTCCGTCGGGCATGCCAAGGTGCTTCTGGGTATTGAAGATCATGAAAGGCGGCTTACTTTTGGTCGTAAGGCGGTTTTGGAAGGTTGGACAGTACGCCAAATTGAGGAGGCAATATCTGTCCAATCACTGCCAGTTGAACCTATCTCGCGAAAACCATCCTCATCCTTGTTGTATGAAGATATTGCCCAAGCCACTGCTTTGGCTACTGGAAGGAAAGTAAAAATCAAAGCCTCAGTAAAGGGCAAAGGAACAATATCTCTTTCGTTCAAAGACGAAACGGATTTACGAAATTTGCTTGCTAAAATCGATCATTCTTCAAATTAGGTCGATCGTACCTCGATTTGGGGAAACAAGGTTGCCTTTTATAGCTGTTCCTTCATTTTAGTGTGTTTTCACCTATTTTGACATGATCGTTTTCTTAACCACTCTTTTGATTTTATTGTGCTTGGCTGTAGTGCTTTTGATCCTCATTCAACGGACTTCTGGGGGAATGGGTTCCGCGTTGGGCGGAGGGGCTGCCGATCAGTATCTTGGTGCTGGATCAGCTGCTCAACTCTCCAAGCTTACGGTATGGGGTATACTTTTCTTCTTCATCTTATCTTTCGGTCTTTATGCTCTTTACCAAAATGAGGCGAGCTCGGGCGGTCAACTTTTACGTTCTGGCAATGTTGTGCCTGAGGTAATATCCACTGATCTTGCCCTTCCTGAACAAAGTGCCACTGATTTAGCTAACGAAAATATACCCCTTCCCGAAGCTGGGATTGCTCCGGTCGAAGCACCCACCACATCGAGTAATTCTACAGAATAGTTTTTTTATTATTTGCTAAGGAAAATCGGTGAAGATATCGAGCCGGCTTCTTTTTCTTATTTGTTCTTTTTTTTTAACTCATTTTTGCATTGGAAAATCTTTTTTTCCTGCACGTGGATTTTCTTCCATTCTCGACGAGTCTGAAGCAAACAACAGACTGAGGAAATTTCGAAAGGTATTTTTTACAGACCAAGTAGAAATTCCTTTCCACCGGGCTTATCTCTACCAATTTCAGTTCATTCATTATCCACGATCTGGACAACCAATTATAGACTTCGGCTTGCTTTCCGGGCCATCCCCCGAATCTGCCAAAATTCGGATAGATTTACTCCCTTCTCCCCAAGCTACTGAACCCAATACTTCATTTTTACTCGTTAGGGATTCAAAGAGCCCCAAGGCATGGAAATGGCATAAAGAAAAAGCCGCGGTAAGTACACTTCATCCTAAAGATTGGGGCTCACCTTGGAAAGAAGGGGTGAATCATACCCCATTTGATTTATTGATGCCTTTCGTCAATTGGCCCGTTGAGTATGAAAAATCTGGCAGGGTTTGTGGACGTCCTGCTCACCTTTACATTTTTACTCCTCCGCAAGATAACCATATTTATCCAGTAACATTAAAGTCCGTTCGCTTGGCAATTGATGATGCATATGATGCTCCACTACGAATCGAGTACAGAGATGGGGGTATTCTGCCCACCCGAGTATTTTCTTTGCAAAGTTTCAAAAAAGTTGACGGTCGATGGATAGTTAAAGCGATTGATTCGAAGGATAGAGATTCAGGTTCGCGCACCCGTTTTGAATTGCAAGCAGTCGCACATGGGCTCGATCTTCCGCGGTCAGTTTTCCAGACCGATGGGTTGGGTTTACTTATCAATCAGTCTTCTATTTCTTTCACCTTACTTTAAGTCATTAGTTTCACTGATTCATCTTGCCCGTTAGTAAATTTCCTTCTTTTCTTTCACAAATAATCATGAGTTCGGAATACTTATCACCTTGGGCGAAAAATATCGCTCCTTCTCCCACGCTAGCAGTCGATGCCAAAGCCAAGGCCCTAAAAGCCGCAGGCGAAGATGTATGTGGTTTTGGTGCTGGTGAACCAGACTTTGATACCCCCCAATTCATCAAAGATGCATGTGCCAAGGCATTAGCGGATGGAAAGACTAAGTATGCAGCCGCTCCTGGTTTGCCCGAGTTGCGTCAGAGTCTTGCCGAGCAATATCATCAACAAGGAGTTCTAGCAGAGGCAAACCCTGCACAGGTTGTGGTAAGTCCGGGAGGAAAGTATTCTTGTTATCTTGCCATTCTGGCCACTTGTGGACCAGGAGATGAGGTTTTGATTCCAGCCCCTTATTGGGTGAGTTACCCGGAGATGGTCAAGCTTGCCGGTGCCACGCCCAAAGTAGTTCTGGCGGGAGATGATCAAGGCTTTAAAATCACTCCTGAACAAGTCAAAGAAGCCATAACTCCAGCAACTAAGCTGATTATTCTCAACAGCCCCTCAAATCCGACCGGTTGTCTATATGACCGAGAGGAGATGGAAGCGATTATGGATCTCGCCATTAGCAAGAATTTATTGGTGATGTCCGATGAGATTTACGAGTATTTGCTCTATGATGGATCGGTACATCACCGCCCTGCATCTTTTTGCAAGGAGGCTCAGGATCGGGTGATTACCGTATCTGGTTTTAGTAAGACCTTTTCTATGACTGGATGGAGGCTTGGTACTTTGGTGGCTAATCCGACTATTGCTAAAGCTGTGGCAAATTTACAGAGCCAGACATCCTCCAACGCTACTACCTTTGCCCAGTATGGGGCTTTAGCAGCAGTTCAAAACTGGGAAGATTCTATGCAGGCTGTAAATGAGATGCTTGTACATTTTGATCGCCGACGCCTAGTTCTTCTCGATGGATTGAATAATATTCCAGGTATTGAATGTTTACGTTCTCAGGGAGCATTTTATCTTTTCCCCAAAGTATCTTCTTTCGGATTATCATCAGAGGAATTTTCTGCCCAGTTACTAGATCAGGAGAAAGTGGCAGTAGTTTCCGGACATGCATTTGGTGCAGACGGATACATCCGTCTCAGTTATGCAACCTCGGACGAAATTATTCAAAAGGGTCTCTCAAGAATAGAAGAATTTTGTTCTAATTTAAAATAATAATAGATTAAGTTTAACTTATATATACTTGACCAATCCTGATAATTTTCATGAAAAAGTCTCATGAAGATTTTTACCCTTACTTTAATCACCCTTATATTTAGCATACGATTTTTGCATGGGCAAATTACCCATGAAGATTACACAGCAGATTACAGGGATGCAATAACCCCAGGTTACTATCTTGGTTTTAGTACCTTGCATGATAAATTAAGAGAGGTTCGCTTGCCTGAAGATATTCTCAAAACATCTTCTTTTTTTAATTCTATTTTTTTAGACTTTCACTATTCCAACCAAGAGTTCAGTTTGGGGTTTTTTGATAACGAAAATTTTTATCGTACTAATGGTGCTGCCGATGATGGCATACGGTTTGATGAAAACAGAAGTTTAGCAGGCTATCAGCAGCAATTTCATGTTCCTGGAGACATCGAGCATACACTTTGGGGTATTACTCTTGGGTTTGCACTTGGGGATAACCCAAATTTGGATGTCAGAATACCTCTGGCTATTAGTCATTTTGAAACAGATCATTTGGATGACACAGGTTTCTCTGGCGGTATTGAACTATTTCCCAATTACCGAATTAACAAATATGTGGCATGGGGAGTTAACTTATCTCACATAAATAATACCAGTGATTTCCCCATCTTTGATGAGTCCATGACCAGTGTTTCTTTTGAAGCATTGGCTGAGTCCAGTCCGGCATACGGAATGAATTGGTCTGGTAGACTATCAGTTGGTCATTACTACCCAAGCAACGATATTAACGAAAATTCCTTTTGGTTGTGGAAAGGTGCCTTAGCACTGCACTACCAATTACATCAAGATTTTACTTTTCTTCCCTATTTCGGAATTAATTATTCTCCCACAGAAGGGGCTCTTACCGACGAATTGTGGGTTGATTACGGAATAGAATTTCTCCTAATGCCTAATTCACCATGGAACTTTAGTTTTGGTCTAGCGGGCGTTGGTGGGCACAATGTAATTGAAGAGGGCATGGAGTTTTATATTTCATCCAAGGGTAATTTTTAATTTTAAGATACTTTAGCCATGAAAAAAAATACAATATTTCTCGTTTTGCCAGTAATCCTTTCCCTTTTCTCTTCATGTACCCGAACGGCTAACAAGACTGGTCCCCTTACTCCGTATCCTGAAATTACCGCAGATATTGACATTGGAGAGCAGGTAAGAGGTGAGGGCACTCGGGCAGAATTGCTGGGTTTTATTCGCTGGGGCGATCCTGGGCGTGCCTCTTTTGAAGCTCGCCCTCAGGAACATGATCTTGGTGGGAAGGTGGTAAAGCAATCCATGCAGTCGGCGGTTTATGATGCCTTGGATGGGCAACCAGATAATTTTATTGTTGATCCTCACTTTCATACAGTTGAGCACAACTTTATATTATTTAAGACTGCAACCACCCAAGTTGTAGGACGAAAAGCAAAGCACGACAACTATCGACAAGTTCAAAGATTCAATACTGATGATACTGAAACTCTTCGCCTTTGTGATGCCCCACAGGAAGTGGTTATCCGTCGAAATGGCGTAGAAGCATCGCGTTTGACTACCACTCCCAAAATTAAACCAGAGGTAATGAACTCCGTTCAATTATACGATACTTCTTCTGGAGTGAGAGTTTTGGACTTGGACACACCAGAAGATCAAAGAACACCCTATGACGATCTTCGTCGTAAATTGGATAGCTTGAGTGACCGCGTAAATTCCCTCAAGGGAAACTATTAAATTAGAACTATTCGTTCTGTTCGCTTAAGAAGCGTATCAGTCCGTAGGCGAGGACGACTGCCATTGGACCGATGACAAATCCCTGAGGTCCGTAAGCTAATATCCCACCGATAATTCCAAGGAAAAGCATAAAGCTTAGCCATGCACCCTGCTCGTGCAGTCTCTTTCCCATTCCTGCCCTGGCACGGCTGATCAAATAGTTAAGCAGGATACACAATCCCGCCACTGTAATTGCGATCATTGGTTCACCGCGCCCCCAAATGATCGAGGATATGGGGAGCCATACCATTGCACTTCCCACCACCGGGACTAAACCCACAAAGGAACCAATCAGAAAAATGGGCAGAAATACAAAACCCCCCACAAAATGAGCAATTAAACCCATAGAAATTCCACGAATAAGAGAGGTGAGTACGGTATCATTGAGCAAGCGAAGAGTGATCATACGATGGAGTGTGAACCAAGATGCAGTCTCTTCCGCACTAAACCCACCCGCTTTAAGGGAATTTCTGACAAAGTTCCCTCCATGTGCATAGAGAAAGGAAAGAGCGATGAGAGCGAGGGCCAGTTCTACAACAAATCCCCGTGTGCCTTTGAAGAGAAACTCGATGAAAGTGCCCGAAAATTCTCTAGTGTCACCGACTAAGTTTGTGACAAAGGCAAGTGCTTGGGATTCATCGATGGGCAAGCGTGGGAAAATAGTTTGGATTTGACGAATTTGCTCAGATACTCCTCGGAGTAGGGTATTTTTGGCTGATTCTTCGCCTAGGGCTAGGGACCACACCACTTCAAGTAATCTCTCCTTTTCACCAGAGGCATCCCAAAGCAAAAGTAGAAGGGGAGACAGCAGCACAAGAAGAAGGCAGATAGTCGATAAAACCGCACAAATTTCTGATAGTCTTTGTTCCTGAGCCCGGGGAACAACATTTCGTGCATAACGCTTTATTGGCACGAAAAAGATCGGGAAGGTAAGCGTGGCTAAGGATACCGCAAAAAGGATAAATTCAAATAGTGGCTCGAATGTTCCGTATAGTGGGACGAGTAGAATTAACAGAGCGATCAATAATAATGCCCGTCTTTTCCATAATTGCCAAAAGGCACTTCGTTTGACGCTTAGCAAGTCAGGTTGTTCTTTTTCACGATTCATTTCGTCTTTCCTGTTATCTTGCACGGTTACACTTATGCGAATTGTGTGATGTGCTTGGCAAGAAATTTTCCGGTGGGTGTATCATTCCCGGCAAGTATTTTGGGTGTTCCTTCAAAGATAAGTTTTCCACCTGACTGCCCCCCACTAGGTCCTATTTCAATCACATGATCGGCAAGTCGAATAATGTCCAGATTATGCTCAATCACCACCAATGTATTGCCACTGTCCCTTAATTTGAAGAGCAAATCAAGTAATCGTTGAATATCGAGCCAGTGTAAACCTGTAGTTGGTTCGTCCATTAAGTAGAGGGTTCGTCCGCTTTGTTTTCGACTTAATTCAAGCGATAGTTTTAGGCGCTGAGCTTCCCCGCCTGACAAAGTGTTGGCCGCCTGTCCCAATTTTAGGTAGCCCAGTCCCACCGCGTCCAAAGTTTCAAGCTTATTAATTACTGCAGGGTGTTTAAGGAATAATTCTTTGGCCTCTGATACCGTTAATTCCAGTACTTCTGAAATATTCCTTCCTCGATAACGAACCTCAAGGGTTTCACGGTTGTAACGTTTCCCATGGCAACTTTCACACTTAACATAGACATCAGCCAAGAATTGCATATCCAGTTTAACCACACCATCTCCCTTGCAACGCTCACATCTTCCACCAGGAATATTAAAACTAAATCGTCCCGGGCCATAGCCCCTCACTTTGCTCAGGGAACATTTCGCAAAAAGGCTACGCAATTGATCAAATAATTTTACATAGGTAGCGGGATTGGAGCGCGGACTTTTACCAATGGGAGATTGATCTATTCTGACAACCTGATCAAAATTTTCCAGACCATTAATTCCTCCGTGTGCTCCGGGCAATTGTTTGGACCGGTGAAGTATGTGCGCGGCGGATTTTGCTAATACTTCATTAACTAACGAACTCTTTCCAGAACCTGAAACTCCGCAAACCACCGTTAATAAACCAATGGGGAAGGAGGCGTCTACATTTTGGAGATTATTTGCCTTAGCTTGTTTTACAAAGACGGATTGTTTGCCTGGTTTTTTTTGTTTTCCTTCCCTTTCTATGGATTCTTTTCCTGCAAGAAAAGGACCACTTTTACTGATACCAGAGTTTTTACATCCGTTGAGGGATCCGTTATAAATAAGATTACCACCTTCGGTTCCTGGACCTGGGCCTACTTCGATCAAATGGTCACAGGCAAGAAGAGTCTCTGCATCATGCTCTACTACGAGCACTGTATTTCCGCGGTCTCGTAAACCATGCAATACATTGATCAAACGATCATGGTCAGCTGGGTGTAGACCGACACTTGGTTCGTCCAAAGCATATATTACTCCAACTAATCCCATGCCCAATTGGGTAGCAAGGCGTGATCTTTGGGCTTCTCCTCCACTCAGACTACGGAATGGTCGGTCGAGTCCCAAATATCCTAAACCTACTTCATTGAGAAAGCCGAGTCTTTGTTCGAGCCCATGCAGTGCATCTTCTACCTGCATACAACTCTCATCCTTCCTTGCCTTTTTATGAATAAATTCCCAAGCCTGAGAGGCCGTCCAAGAGAAAAATTCTTCCAGCGAACAGCCAGCGAGTAGAACTGAGCGGGAGTAAGCAGATAACCGGCTTCCTTTACACTTTTCACATACGGTTCCATATTGAAAAGTGTGCAGTTTTGCCCTCAAGCTATCGCTTGTCGTTGACGCAAAGGTATTTTGTAAATCCTTCAATATGCCCGGAAAATGCTGTTTTTTTGCTTTTTTGCCACGCCCGTATTCCAATTTGATCTCATACTCTTGATCCTTATTTCCATTGAGCAAAAAGGATCGAATTTCTTCGGGCAACTTTTCCCAAGGCTTCTTTAAGTCTAAATCCATTTGCTCAGACAATGCGTTGAGGAGGTTTTTTCTGAGATTTATCATCTTGCGTGACCCCATTCGCCACGGCTTGATAGCTCCTTTATTTAAGGAGAGAGAAGGATCGGGGATTATTAAATCTTCACGAAAGCGGAGAACTTCTCCCAATCCCCCACAGCATGTACATGCACCTTCTGGATGATTCCATGAAAACAATTTCGGAGTTGGGGTAGGGTAGCTTGCTCCACAAAGATTACAACCGAAGCCTTGAGATAAATGAACTTCCTGAAATTCACCCTTTTCCTGCTCGAGAACGGCAATTGCATGTTCGTCACCCTCTTCGAAGGCTAATTCAAGAGAATCTGCCAACCTGCTCCTGGTATCCTCTCGAACCACTATACGGTCGATTACCAGTTCCACCTGAATTTCTCTCCCTTTCGTTCCATTTGGGATAAGGTCATGACTATCGATTCGTTTAATCTTACCATCTATTCTTAGCCTTTGAAACCCCCGCCTTTCTAAATTTTCTACTTCCTCCCTTAGTACAGATGCCTTGGCACGCATCCAGGGGGCGAGGAGAATCATCCGTTTATTCAAACCTTGGTCAATTAATTCTTCCACGCATAGATCGAGCGACTTTCTGGTAACTGGAGCTCCATCTTGTGGGCAATGAGGGGTACCTGCTGTTGCCCATAATAATCTCGCATAGTCGGCAATTTCAGTTGCCGTAGCTACGGTGCTTCGGGGACCAGCGGAGCGTGCAGAAAGTTGTTCAATTGAAAGAACGGGTGATAGACCTTCGACATAATCGACATCAGGTTTGGATACCTTTTCTAATGCTTGCCTAGCCTTGGTGGAAAGACTCTCAACATATTTTCGATGGCCCTCGGCAGCAATGACATCGAAAATTAAGGAGGATTTTCCAGAACCACTCACACCTGTTACCCCAACGAGTTTTCCTCTTGGTATGGATACAGTAAGGTTTTTTAAATTATTTTCCCGTGCTCCTCTAACAAAAATATTTGTTGACTGATTGACTAAATACTTCTCTCGCTTGGCCATTTGCTAATCTTTCATCATGCTCATGCAGCGGGTTGGCGACAAGCTGGTTTAAGATAAGAACTTTGCGAATTCATAAGAATACTTATAATTAATATCAATGAGTAAACCAAATTTGTATGTTAAACAGGGCTGCCCTTGGTGTGCCGATGCCCTTCAGTATTTTTCCCAAGTGGGTCTGGAATTGAATGTCATAGATGTTCGAACAGATCCTTCCCGGATGTCTGAACTACAAGAGATTAGTGGACAAACGAAGACACCCACCCTGAAAAATGGAGACTTTGTGGTGGCAGATTTTGATGTGGATGAGTTTAAACAGGCACTTAAGGAAAATCCCGATGAAGCCAAAAAGCTCAGTCTTTTTACCTAGTTAAAGTTAAAAAAAGTTTAGTCTGCATCATATATTTTTACCTTTTCCCACATATGGGAGCAGTTTTTAATAAATTCTAAGTGTAGCGGATCTTCCTGATAGGTGTCATGTCCAGCAATATCTCTGAGCATGACAGTTAAACAAAAATCATATGAATCATCAATTACGGGGCGCTTTGTCGTACTTGCAGGCTTACCGACAAATAATTGCTCTACGGAAGATATATTTTCGAGAGAACGAACCTCATTCTCGAAAGTCTTTAATTCTTCTTCAGAAAGATCTTTCTTTAACCAAAATACGACGATATGTAGAAGCATGCTATATAAATACCCTGCGATGTAGTCATAATACAAATGCAAAACTTCAGGATATTTTTTTACATAACCTTAAATTCTAAAATTTAATATATTGAGTGTGGTAATTGATTCTTTATAAAGGATGGATGTATATGAAATACCCTAAATTGTTATTATTTTTAATGTTTGCATCTACATCTTCTGTTTTTGCGAATGAAAAAGCTAAATCCGAAGGAAAGATGCAACTTGTGAAAGTCGCGTCTTTAAACACCATTGATGCAAACAAGGAATTTCAACGAAATGTACAGCTTGTTCAACAGCAAAGAAGTTTAGCTGCCGAACTGCTAAGCAAGTTAGAAAATGTGCAAGACGAAGAAGAGCATAAAAAACTTCAAAGCGAACTTGATTCACTACAGCAAAAACTTAACGAAAATAACCAATTAATGTTTAAGACCTATGGCTTTTCTTTAAACCGGAATTATGTCTTAACAGTTGAGAAAGCCCATATACATATGTGGGTAACCGAGGAAGAAGCCCAAAAAATTAAAGATACCGAAAAGAAACCAAAGAAGTAGTTCTGGTATTATTTTCCGACTAACCCCGTTGATCAATTTAACGGGGTTTTTTTGTGTGGTACGACAATCCCTTGATGAGAAATTGTCCGGATTTCCTGATTTGTGCAAAATCATTGCATTAAAAAGGTTTTTTTTATTGCACTATATTTGTCCATCTTTTCGATAAACAGTTCCCCTTCTTATTATAATACCCATATTAAATTATGAACATTTTGCGTTCTGCTTTTTTGGCTCTTCTTATAACCTCGGTCAGTTCTCTTTATAGCGTACCAATTATTTGCAGTGTTGATCTAAGAGATACCTTAGAGTCCTACTTATCTGATCATTCCGATCTTTCACCCAGTGATGCAGCCAAGCAACTTGAGTCATACTTGAGGCAAAACGGCTATCCCTTTGCACAAGCAAAAGTAGGTAACTTAGACGGGAGGACAGTAATTTTGATTAAAGAGGGAAAAGTAGGTGAAGCTAGAGTTGCGGGAAACACGCATTTATCTACCAAAGGTATTCTTAAAAACTTAGATTGGAATTCAGGTGATTCTTTTAACTACGGGAAATTCCAAAGACAGGCTGCTCAACTAAACCGTAACCGATTTATCTTAGTAGATACCAAACTTTCTCCCAAAAGAGCAGATGATGGTGAAGTCATTGTGGATGCTGATTTCAAGGTGAAAGACAGTGTGCCTATTTCTGGTAATCTTGACATCTCCAACAATGGAACACCCCAATCATCTGGCTGGCGTTCAAAATTGGGTTTGGAAATGTGGGAACCATTTAGTAGTTCCGATCGCATTTCGTTCTCATACTTAACCGATCCTAAGGAAGCTTCGGAACTTCAATCTTACTCACTTGCCTATCAAGCAAGTTATGGATCTTTTTCACACGCTATTTTTGGAGGCTTTACTGAATCTGAGTACAGTAATCAAGTTTCCCAATCCGATCTCTTTTTGAGTGATGGTATTTACCTTGGCTTTCTTGGAAGCTATGGGTTCGAATCTGGGCCACTTGACGGAATGTCCTTAACTTATGGTCTTACCTATCTGAAGTCTACTAGCCAAATTACGCTATCTGGTTTTGCCTTCCCTGAAGCTAAAATACCCCTGTATTTGCCTCGCATTGGTCTGCAAGGAAGTTTCAAAAACCCTTGGGGGGATGGTAAATCTTTTTGGTCAGGAAGTTTTGTTTCTGATCTTTCCACTTCCAATAATACCGAACTTGCCCAACAACGCCCAGGTGTTGAAAAAGGTTTCTTTATTACTAATTTAACTTTCTCAACTTTTGAACCACTTGACCTTGGCCAAGTTAGTGGAGGTGTTAACTTGAAGATTAATGCTCAAGCTACTGCTGATCCCCTCCCACCTGCCTTACAAAAAAGCCTTGGCGGGCAATCTGCTATTCGCGGATACGAGGAAAATGAGGGCTTGGGTGACCGAGCAGTTTTGCTCAATCTGGAATATCGGTTTGATGCTCAACCAGGTTCTCTTTTTGGTTTGGAAGGTAACTTCCAAAAACTCGCTTTTTATGATTTTGGATATTCCAAATTCGTTTCCTTACCAGGTGCCACAACTGACTCTTCTAACCTGCAAAGTTTTGGAGCGGGCATAGCAGGTAGTCTCGGTTCGAGTACTGACTTTACTTTGCAGGTTGGAGTTCCCACAGATGATGGGCCGGATGGGACTGAGAAACTGCAACCGAGAGCTCATATTGGTTTAAACATCCGTTTCTAAATTTATTTTTCTTACTTTCTGCGATCATGAAGAACAAAACCTCCTCCTTCCGTAAATACCTAAACAAATTTTACAGCCATCATCGTGGTCGCATTAATCGCACCGCTGGTCGAATTGGCACCACAATCAAAACAGGGATGATTAGTGTAGGATTGTTTGGCTTTGTCTTAGGTGCACCGGGAGCCGCCCTAGCAGCCAACCTTCCAACGGGTGCTCAGGTTGTGAGTGGGGATGTAAATATACAGCAAAATGGCACTGATACCATGCGAATACTCCAGGGTTCACAGTCTTCGATTGTTAATTGGCAGAGTTTTGACATTGGTCGAGGTGCTTTGGTCGATATTGTTCAGCCCAATGTAGATTCGGCCATGCTTTCTCGGGTCATCGGAAATAATTTATCTGAAATTTACGGGACTTTAAATTCTAACGGACAGCTCTATTTGATTAACCCCAATGGTATTCTTTTCGGCGAGAGTGCTCAGGTTAATGTTTACAGCTTAATCGCTTCAACCTTGGACATTTCTGATTCTGACTTCTTGACCGGAAATATTCATTTTACTGGAGATTCCGAAGCCTCTGTTATCAATTTAGGCACGATAAATTCTGAAAGTTTTACCGCACTTGTCGCTGGTGATGTTCAGAACCTTGGAGATATTATTACTCCGGGTGGGGACGCTGCTCTTCTTTCTGGAGATGCAGTCATCGAAGTAGGGGAGGCTGCAGGCGGTAAAATTACAATGGATTTGTCTGGTCTTTTAGATGGCTCAGCTAGTAACTCTGGCTCCATAGATGTATCTTCAGCTGATTCAATCGGTGGCTCGGTAACAATTACAGGTGAATCCGTTTCTCATGCAGGTTCAATCAATGCTTCCGGCGCTATCGGGGGTGGTGAAGTTTTAATTGGTGGTGATTACCAAGGAAATAATCCCAATATTTCTAACGCTAAAAACACCATTGTTTCTGGTGAAATTTCTGCTGATGCATTAGGAAATGGAGATGGTGGTAGAGTTATTGTTTGGGCGGATAATACCACCGAATTTACTGGCTTTATTTCCGCAACTGGTGGAGATAAAGCTGGCGATGGTGGATTTGTTGAGGTTTCTGGTAAAGATGTTCTTACTTACCAAGGTTTTTCAGATTTATCTGCAGCAGTTGGAGCAACTGGTTTGCTTCTTTTAGATCCTACCAATATATCAATATCAACAGGATCAGATTCTTCGATTACTGGTAATCCTGACTTTGTCCCAAATGCAAGTACGGGTTCCATTATTAGTGAATCTACTCTGGAATCAGCACTCGCATCTGCTAATGTATCAATTCTTACCGCTGCCGGAGGTGGTAGTGAAAAAGGTGATGTTACATTTGATGTTTATCCTGCCGTAACTATTGATTCTACATCAGGTAACAATCTCACCATAACTGCTGATGGAGATATTAAAATGTTTGCAGGTAGTATTGATCTTGGTTCTGGATCCTTATCCTTAACTGCTGGAAATACTAGAACTGATGGTGTGATTGTAATGACGGCACCAATAACTGCTGGAGGAATTACTGCAAGTGCAGATGGAACCATCCAACTTACAGGCAACATCGATGTTAATGGCGGGCTTATTTCAGGTACATTGACTGAAACATCAGGGTCATTTACCGCTGATTCTATTACATCTGATGCACAAATCAGTGCTTCTACACAAAATGGTTCTGTATCAATTGAAAGTTCTGGCGATATTACACTAAATTCCATTAACGCGGGAACCGCTTCAGTTACTATTGAAACAACTAATGGTGCAATTAACGATCATGCTTCCGACGCAATTTCCGATATAACAGCGGATACCATCAGCCTTTCTGCGACAGCTGGCATTGGAAATACTGAAACTATAGAACTGGATAGTGCTACAAAT
>OMJS01000171.1 GCA_900299365.1 Opitutales bacterium | reverse complement strand
GCTAAACAAATTGCAAATTTGGTTTCGTTATTTGAGAGCTTTCCAAAGAAAACGTTAGAAACCCCAATCGCAATGGCTTTTACATCGGCCCAAAAAAAGAAGATTACGGCAACTAACGTTCCAAGATGGACAGACACATCAATTAACAAGCCTTGATCTTTGTTTCCACTAAAAGTGGGTAATAATATTAAGTGACCGCTAGATGATACGGGTAAAAACTCTGTAATACCCTGAATTAGTGATAAAAAAATTATGTTTAGTAGTTCCATTCTTGCAACTCTATAAAATTTTTAGAATCAATACACTAAAAGAAAATCAATAACATTGGTAAAAATGGGACCGGTTCGGACCTAAAATTACAAAAGAAATTATGTTTTTTAAAGCTGGTTGATAAAATAGCTATTTTTTAGGTAAGTATTACTTACTTTTCTTTTAAAGAAAACTAGTTTAAATAACAACTTCGTGAAAATGGAGAGCTAGTATGGCAAAGCAACCAATGCTTAAGTTCGTGAATTTCGAAAGGCAAATGCCTGATAAGCGAAATGCAAGTGTTCGCAATAAAGACTTCTTAGAAATTTATTCTGAATTTGCGAACGCTAAAGCAAAAGAACAGGCAAGTCGGTGTAGTCAGTGTGGTGTTCCTTATTGCCAATCTCATTGCCCTCTTCACAACAATATACCAGATTGGTTGAAACTAACGGCTGAAGGGCGCTTGCAAGAAGCCTATGAGGCTAGCCAAGCCACAAATGCGTTCCCAGAAATTTGTGGAAGAATTTGTCCTCAAGACAGATTGTGTGAAGGAAATTGTGTTATAGAGCAGTCTGGCCACGAAACTGTAACAATAGGGGCCATCGAAAAATATATAACTGATACAGCATGGGAAGAGGGCTGGGTAAAAGCCAATGTGCCCCAGGTTTTGGTTGAGAAAAGTGTTGGGATAATAGGTGCTGGGCCAGGCGGTCTAGCAGCTGCGGAGCGATTACGACGAGAGGGTTTTGAAGTTACAGTTTATGATCGTTATGACCGGGCTGGAGGTCTCCTGACTTATGGAATACCTGGCTTTAAATTAGAAAAAAATATCGTGCAAAGGAGAAATAATCAACTTGAAGAAAGTGGGGTTAAATTCTTCCTTAATACTGACATTGGAGTAGACAAAACCTTTGATCAAATTTGCGATGAGCATGATTTTATAATTATTGCTACTGGCGTTTATAAAGCACGTGAACTTGACGTGCCGAACAGGGGGCTAAAAGGTTCTCTTGCTGCTCTAGATTATTTAACAGCTTCAAATAGAGTTAGTTTTGGTGACGAAGTCGATGAATTTGAAAATGGTACTTATAACGCAAAGGGCAAAAAGGTAGTCGTAATAGGCGGAGGAGATACAGCTATGGACTGTGTCCGGACTGCCATACGGCAAGGTGCCACTTCGGTGAAATGTCTGTACAGGCGGGATAGAGCTAATATGCCTGGTTCACAAAGAGAGGTTCAAAACGCTGAAGAGGAAGGTGTAGTTTTTGAATGGTTGACTTCTCCTCAGGGTTTTCGCGGTGACAACGATATTTCTGACTTAACTAATTTTAAAGATCAAAGTGGCGATCTCAAGGGCGTTGTAGTTCGAAAAATGCGACTCGGAGATCCTGATGCGACGGGACGGCGAACCCCGGAAGAGGTGGATGGTTCTGATTATATTGAGCAAGCTGATTTGGTTATTGAAGCGTTGGGGTTTGAACCGGAAGATTTACCCAAGATGTGGGATCAACCAGAACTTCCAGTTTCGCGCTGGGGAACGATAAAGGTCGAATATGGAACGGGCAAAACAAGCTTAGATAACGTGTATGCTGTTGGGGATATTGTTAGAGGCGCTTCTCTGGTTGTTTGGGCTATTCGAGATGGTAAAGAAGCAGCAGAAGCCATCATAGAAAAATGCAAAGGCGCTCTAACGATTGCTGCGGAATAAACCTATAATAGAGCCAATGAATAAAAGCGATTTTAGTTTTTATGGATCAATAAATGATAACAACTTTTATGATAAAGCTTAGAGGGCTTACTGATTATGAAATATGATAAAAATTGGGTTTCTGAAGAACACAAAAAAAGAAATTGGATGTCAAAAAATAGTCTTTATCGAGAAGAAACAGAACATGCTTCTTGCGGTGTTGGACTTGTTGTTTCTTTAGATGGTCAGCCCAGTCGAAAAGTAGTTGAAAATGGAATAGAAGCCCTGAAAGCTGTTTGGCATAGGGGCGCTGTTGATGCGGATGGCAAAACTGGAGATGGTGCAGGAATCCATATTCAAATACCTGTGCCGTTCTTTTACGATCAAATCAGACGTACTGGACACGAACCGCGATTGGACGAGTTGATAGCGGTTGGTCAGGTTTTTTTGCCCCGAACAGATTTTGGCGCTCAAGAAACTTGTAGGACTATCGTAGAGACCGAAGTTCTTCGTTTGGGATATTACATATATGGATGGAGGCATGTTCCTGTTGAAGTTGAATGTCTCGGAGAAAAAGCGAATGCAACTAGGCCTGAAATTGAGCAAATACTTATTTCTAACTCAAAAGGGGTCGATGAAGTAACATTTGAACGTGAGCTGTATGTAATTCGTCGTAGAATTGAGAAGGCAGCAGCAGAAGCTGGAATAACCGATTTATATTTAGCATCGTTATCTTGCCGATCTATAATTTACAAAGGAATGATGTTGGCTGAGCAAGTAGCGGTATTTTATCCGGACTTGATGGATGAACGATTTGAGAGTGCATTTGCAATTTATCATCAGCGATATTCTACAAACACATTTCCACAGTGGTGGCTCGCCCAGCCCTTCAGAATGCTTGCTCACAATGGGGAAATTAATACCTTGAAAGGTAATACAAATTGGATGAAAAGCCATGAAATCAGAATGGCTTCAAGTGCTTTCGGCCCACTAGCTGATGATATAAAACCGATAATTCCAGGGGGTTCTTCCGATTCAGCAGCGCTTGACTCAGTTTTTGAAGTTCTAGTCCGAGCTGGTCGAAATGCACCCATGGCCAAGACAATGCTAGTGCCAGAAAGCTGGTCAAACCAGGCAAAGGAATTGCCACAAAAATGGCGGGATATGTATTCCTACTGTAATTCTGTCATGGAACCTTGGGACGGTCCGGCCGCCTTGGCAATGACGGATGGTCGTTGGGTATGTGCCGGTCTGGATAGAAATGGCCTAAGGCCATTGCGCTACGTCATTACTGGTGATGGACTATTGATTGCTGGATCAGAAGTGGGAATGGTCCCCTCCGAAGAAGCTACTGTAAGAGAAAAAGGAGCTCTTGGCCCAGGTCAATTACTTGCGGTTGATATGGAAGAAGGACGACTATACCACGACACAGAAATTAAAAATAAACTATCAGAAAGCCAGCCTTTTGGTGAGTGGGTGAGTAAGATAAGTGATCTCGGATCGTCGTTGGAGAAAGTAACAGAGAAAGCAATTTTTTCCGGATCCGAACTGAGAAAGCGTCAAATAGCGGCCGGATATTCTGTGGAAGAAATCGAACAAATTTTAGCCCCAATGGTAGAGGACGCAAAAGAAACACTGGCATCTATGGGAGATGATACTCCTAGTGCTGTCTTATCAAAAAAGTACAGACCTCTAAGCCATTACTTTCGGCAGAATTTCTCACAAGTTACTAATCCTCCAATCGATAGTTTGCGTGAATACCGCGTTATGTCTTTAAAGACGCGTTTTGGAAATTTGAAAAATGTATTGGATGAAAGTAGTACCCAAACAGAAATACTAGTTTTGGACACTCCTTTTGTTGGTAATGCACAGTGGGATGAATTGAAGAAACAATTTAATACTGATTTAGTTGAAATAGATTGCACATTTGCTTCTGACGCTGGAACAGGAGATCTTCAAAGTGAATTAGAGCGAATAAGATCTGAGGCAGAGGACGCAGTGAGGTCTGGGGCTGGACACCTGGTGCTCTCAGACCACTGCTCTAACGAAACTAAAGTTGCTATGCCAATGATATTAGCCACTTCAGCAGTGCATAGTCATTTAACCAGAAAAGGGTTGCGTACATTTTGTTCGCTAAACGTTAGATCTGCTGAGTGTATAGATCCTCATTACTTTGCAGTTTTGATTGGGGCTGGAGCGACGATAGTTAACGCATATCTAGCCGAGGATACAATAGCTGACCGAATAGATAGAGGTTTACTGCAGGGTCCTTTAACTGAAGCTACCCGTCGTTATAGAGAAGCTATTGATCAGGGCTTACTAAAGATCATGGCAAAAATGGGTATCTCTGTTGTTTCGTCATACAGAGGTGGCTTAAATTTTGAAGCTGTTGGGCTTTCTCGTGCTATGTGCGCTGAATACTTTCCTGGATTAATGAGTAGGATTTCTGGAATTGGTGTACATGGGATACAACAAAAGGCGATTGAAATTCACAAACTTGGTTGGTTTGGGCAAGATATTTTGCCAATTGGTGGGTTTTACAAATCAAGAAAAACTGGTGAAGCGCATGCATGGGAAGCGCAGACTATGCATATGATGCAGACGGCCTGTAATAGAGCAAGTTATGATCTGTGGAAGCAATATTCAAATCGAATGCAGTCTAATCCTCCAATACACTTGAGGGACCTTCTTGCTATAAAGCCACTCGGAAAATCTATACCATTAGAGAATGTTGAAAGCATTACCTCAATTAGGAAGCGGTTTGTAACCCCTGGAATGTCTTTGGGTGCACTAAGCCCTGAAGCTCACAAAACTCTTAATGTGGCCATGAATAGAATTGGTGCTAAATCTGATAGTGGTGAGGGAGGCGAGGATCCAGCCCACTTTCACCCAGAACCAAATGGCGATAATCCTTCTGCAAAAATAAAACAAGTTGCTTCCGGTCGTTTTGGCGTAACTGCTGAATATCTTAATCAGTGCGAAGAATTGGAAATTAAAGTTGCCCAAGGAGCTAAGCCTGGTGAAGGTGGTCAGCTTCCCGGAATGAAGGTTACTGACCTAATAGCGCGCCTGAGGCATTCCACTAAAGGAGTGACATTGATATCGCCACCGCCACATCATGATATATATTCAATCGAGGATCTGGCACAGCTTATTTACGATTTAAAACAGATCAATCCACGTTGCAAAGTTACTGTTAAATTAGTCGCTGCTTCAGGTGTTGGTACAATTGCTGCTGGAGTTGCTAAAGCTGAGGCTGATGTGATTTTAATATCTGGCCATAATGGCGGGACGGGGGCATCACCGGCTACGTCAATTAAGTTTGCTGGTCTGCCTTGGGAAATGGGCTTAACAGAAGCTCATCAAGTTTTAGCCATGAACAATTTGAGAGATAGAATTACTCTTAGAACAGACGGTGGTCTGCGCACAGGCCGTGATATAGTCATGGCGGCAATGATGGGAGCAGAAGAGTTTGGAATCGGAACAGCTGCGTTGATAGCAATGGGCTGCATCATGGTCCGTCAGTGTCAATCTAACACTTG
The DNA here is from genome assembly GCA_900299365.1 of Opitutales bacterium. Classification (GTDB taxonomy): domain Bacteria; phylum Verrucomicrobiota; class Verrucomicrobiia; order Opitutales; family Seribacteraceae; genus Chordibacter. The sequence goes on along the minus strand of OMJS01000171.1, from coordinate 1,461 downwards.
CCCAGTTGGTGTCTGTACTCAAGATGAAGCGTTGAGAGAAAAATTTACAGGAAATGCAGAAAAGGTAGTAAATTTGATTACTTTTTATGCTCAGGAAGTTAGAGAGATTTTGGCAAACATAGGTGCTCGAAGTTTGGATGAAATTATAGGGCGTGCCGATTTGCTTGGTCAGGTAAGTAGAGGCTCCGATCACTTGGACGATCTTGATTTAAATCCGTTATTAATTACTGTCGATGGTGCAGAAAAAATCTTATATGATCGGTCAAGGCCTCGAAATGAGGTCCCAGACACATTGGACAAAGAAATTGTTAGAGATGCTGCAAGGTTTCTGAAAGATGGAGAAAAAATGCAGTTATCCTATGCCATTCAAAATACTCACAGAACAGTTGGCACGCGCACATCAAGTGAAATTGTTCAAAGATTTGGCATGAGAAATTCTCTTCAAGAAGATCATTTAACTGTTAAGTTAACTGGATCTGCAGGCCAAGCATTGGGGGCTTTTGCTGCGCCAGGGCTTAAAATTGAAGTTTCAGGCGATGCAAATGATTATGTAGGAAAAGGCTTATCTGGTGGTATGATTGTAGTACGACCGCCGATGGTAAGTCCGTTAGTAGCAGCAGAAAATACTATTGTGGGTAACACTGTATTATACGGAGCAACAGATGGTTTTCTATTTGCTTCTGGTCGAGCTGGAGAACGTTTTGCCGTTAGAAATTCTGGTGCAAAAGTTGTCGTCGAGGGTTGTGGATCGAACGGATGTGAATACATGACGGGAGGAGTAGCGGTTATTTTGGGCAGCATAGGCGCTAACTTTGGAGCTGGTATGACGGGTGGAATGGCATACATTTATGATCCAGAAGATCAAGCACAGGAAGTTATGAATTTGGAGTCTATAGTTACCTCAAGAGTAGAAATTGATCATTGGAAAATAGAATTGAGAAGTTTAATTGAAAAGCATGCAAATGAAACTGAAAGTAGGATAGCTATCGAAATTCTTCGAAATTGGGAAACGGAAGTAAAAAATTTCGTGCAGATATGCCCAAAAGAAATGCTCAATAAAATTTCTCATCCAATTTGTTTAGATGAAGGGTTAATTCCGGCTGAATAGAATTCTCACTAAAGCGCTCTTTTAGGAAAAGTGTATTTAAGTATACTTAAACCCGTTTTTAGATACACTTACCATAAAGCTACCTGAATGATTAAAAGATCAAAAAAGATATTTCTGTCAGTTTGTATGCTGACTTTTGTTGTTTTGTTTTTCATTGTTCTGCTTTTCAGGTTTATCCCTATCCCCACTACTCCTTACATGGTGTCAGAGGGATCAATATCATACACTTGGATAAGTTTAGACAAAGTATCCGCCAATGTGCCTTTGGCTATAGTAGCTGCAGAGGATGCAAACTTTTGCAATCACTGGGGTTTTGATATGAAAGCTATCAGATTAGCTATCGAGCAAGGGGG
>OMJS01000170.1 GCA_900299365.1 Opitutales bacterium | reverse complement strand
TTAGATCGGGAAATAAGCCTCTAGAGACCTTTGCTAATTATAATTTATTCTCTTTTTTGATCTAGTTCTTAGACTTTCTGACGATCTATTCGTTGACTGATATATTGACTGAGATTTCCGGGAAATATGCCGATTAATGGTCGCGGGTGCCCACTATCGACTACCAAAAAATGCTCCAATTTTGGCGATGCGTTTGTCATAAAGACTGATATAGGTAAATTCCGCCTACTTCAACAACTCAAAACGGTAATTTCCTTCGCTCTCTTTTACTCGTTTAATACCTTCTCCGTTAACCAGAATTTTAAGCTGTTCTAGTTCTTTGCAGAATACCCGAAAGGGAGTAGCAACCCGAAATCTCCTAGCCGATCCATTTTCTATTAATTCATATTCTCGCTCCACATATGGATAGATTCCTTCATCGATAATTTTTACATCCCTGACATTTTTAGGAGCTGATATTTCAAGTAAGTAGGGAAGGGTGGTTTCCCTTTGCTGGCTAACTATTTTTCGGTTGTTTAGTACCAGCATTTCATCGCTATCCAGAAAGCTAATTTCTACGCCTCCATCGGCCTTATCAGTAAAAGCCTCAATCATCATTTCCTGGGCATGAATAATAATTTTCCGGATATGTAAATCGTAGTGGTGGTGGTAGCCTATGGGACAGTTAACAACCAGCTTCTCATCGAAGTACACTTGAAGATAGCACTTTGGAACTGCACCTCCGTAACCTCTTCCTGTTGGCGGGTAAATAGTAAGGTGAGTTTCTATTGAGTGACCATCTATGGTCTCTTGTTTAAAGATCTTTTGACTATCTCCTGTTTTGCCGCGGGTATAAAACATATTGTCTTTTTTATACTCCTTGGAATTTGAGGAAAAGTGATCAACTGCTCTTTCCCCACGAATGGTTTCGTAGCTTATTACAACTCTTGAGAATTCAGGCTCAGCTTCGTACTTGATGAATTCAGTGTAGTAGTCTGCGAAGAGAGAATGGCATGCAAAGAGTGCCAGGGTAGTGAAGATCGACTTGTGCATATTATTGGTTAGCTACTTTACAATGCGGTACTCGGTTTTCATTCATCCCCAAGTCTTTTATTGATGACAAAAGCATATTCTCTTTTTGGCTGGAGGTGAGCATGTCCGTTTCCTTGAAATTGGGCTTTTCGGTAAACCTGATAGTTTTGGGAAAAGCTTCTTCATTTTGGTTGGCCAGGTACAAGGTGTCTCCCTTGATTTCCAAAAGATTGTAGATCCAAAAGCTGTGAGGTTTACCATCCGAGCATTCATTCTCGTACCCAAAGGATTTCATAATGAAGTGCGGCTTGTTCTTGATGAGCAGGAAGTGACCATTGGGTCCTCCTCCAAAGGTTTCAATGGTGGTGGCCTCGTATCCGTTCTCATTGGAGAGCAGCAAAGTGACCTGATTTAAGTCGGCATTAATTCCATTTCCTCCACAGTAAAATTGAAGGGCGAAGTCGATCTGCTCATCCCCGTTTATGTATCCGCAATAGTACATATTATCGAAGAATGGAGTGAAGGAACTGCATAACCTAGGCGACATTTTCTGAGTGTTATCAACTGAGATCTCCGCCACAAACCCCTCATTGTTTCTGGAAAGAAAAAGGTTCGTTTTTCTGTCACTAGCAAGTGCATGGGCTACTATGAGAACCTCTGTGTCTGGTTCTTTTTGAATTTCTAACCACCTTACTGGGGTTAATTCAATTAATGGATAATTGGAGACTTCCCCCCAGGGCCACTGATTTTGCTGTGCGTTGACAATAAATTGAAATCCAAGTCCCCAAAGTAGCCAGACGAATAAGGTAGTTTTCCACATCACTAGTTAAGTTAGCACTGATTCCCGTAATCAGTACTCAATTAGTAAGATTGCTGAATTAAGGATTTATTCAATGGTTTAAGTTGTTTGGCTAATAAAATAAAAATCTGCTCATCGTAATGATTAATAATTACGCAATTAGATCTAAAACTTTTCGAATTGTTGAGCCATATTGATTTCTGTCGTTGTCTAATATTCGCATTATCCAGTAATAGTTTAATAATATCCTTTTAAGTTCTGATCAAATATCGAGACAGAGAGAGCTACATGATGCAGCAAATTCACTTCTTTAATTAGTGGTTCAATAATCTGGGCTGAAATTTTAACGAAACCAATTTTAGAATTTTGAAAGAAGAAAAGGAATCCCTCCAAGTTCGCTTTGCCAAGTATTTGGAGGAGTTCTGTAAGTTAAGAATCTCCTCAGTTGCTGATGCAGAGAAATACTCGAAGGAAGGGTCTTTAATTTGGTACTCCTCTATTCCGGAAGACAAGGATTGTTATTCCCCTGTAAGATTAAAAGATGACACTGACTTAAACCTTTGGCTAAGTGTTAAGCAGCAAGTCTTCCCTAAATTCCCACACCCATCCAAAGTGATCGAGCCTTGGTGTGAAATAATAAAGCTGGAGAAAGCAACCGCAGAACCACCAAAATTAGTCGAATCAATATATTTGCCAGCCGTAGGCAATGAGCTGGAAGAGGGGGATGAGTCTATTTTGCACCATATCAGTGACCATCCGGAAATCTTAAGAGAATATAATAATTACTTGGAAAGAAGGTGGCGTCCTTGGTCACTCGAATACAGAAGGAAAGAAAAAATCCAGAAAGTTTATGCTGAGCTTTTTAATATACTGAAAAAAGTTCAGAAAATGGGGGAGGCATATGAGCTAGTTGTTGGAATTGGCTGTTTATCATGGTCGCCAGAGGTAAAAGGTAAAAGGACTCCAAATGTAAGAAGGCATATTTTTGAAGCAAAAGCCGAAATTTCCTTCGATTCGGAGGCGAAAGAGTTGAAGGTTCTCTGCCATGAAGGTGGCCCTCAATTTTCAATTGCAGATGACATGCTTCCGCCTGATGTAAGGCCTGATATATCGAACTACGATGTAACAAAAGCACTGCTGGATGATTTGGGAGAAGATATTTGGGACCAGCCTAGGATGTTTAGCATCCTCTCAAAGTGGGCGACAGTTCTTCATCCTGATGCTCAATTCTCAGATGATAAAGAGTCTCCTCCTCTGAATCTTTCCAAACCGAGAATTAATTTTGCTCCTGCTATTATTCTACGAAAACGAAATCTGTATGGAGTTAAGAAATTTTATTCTGAATTAGTAAAAAAAATAAAAGAGGCTGAAAGCAAAACTGACCAAAATCCATTCTGCTGGAATTGGTTGTGCAATGACTTAGATGACTCGGTAGGAGGAAGTAAAAAAGGCGATGGACTACCTGTCGATCCAGGTACTCAATCCTCAGGAGGTGTTGATTCGAATACTCAACTAGCGGACGAGGAAATCTTTTTTCCGCTTCCTGCCAACGATGCCCAAAAGAAAATTATTAAAGTCTTCAAGAGACGACGTGGAGTCTTGGTGCAGGGACCACCAGGTACCGGTAAGAGTCATACAATTGTTAATCTAATCTGCCATCTTCTTGCCGAGGGTAAGAAAATATTGATCACGGCTGAAACGCCCAGAGCATTAAAGGTTTTAAAGGCCAAGTTAGACACTGATGTGCCGGAAGTTGCTCCTATTTGTGTTAACGCATTAGGAAACTCTGTTGACGAGAAAAGTGAGCTTGAGAGATCAGTAAACAAAATAGTCGAGAAGCACTCAGATTGGGATCCTGACAGAAATGACAGTATCATTAGCAGAAAGCGAAACGAACTTGATAAGGTTCGTAGAAAGCTTACGGAGAAGCAAAAAGAACTTATAAGTTTGAGAGAAGATGAGACCTTGTCTCACACTCTCGGAGATGGTGAATACAAAGGATCTGGTGTTGCAATTGCGAATAGAGTTGCCGGCGAGAGATCAAGGTTTGGTTGGTTGAATTTACCCCTTAATGCGGCACATAATCCACCGCTATCCAATCAAGAAACTACTAACTGGTTAAGGATTCTAGCTCAAAGAAGTTCTGAAGATTTTTCGGGGGCAGATAGAAAGTTTATTCCCAGCGCTGAACTATTAGCCCCTGAGTCTTTTGCATCATCTGTCAATGAGGCTGGCTCGATTGAGGCAAAGTTCGCCGAATTAATCGCTTTAAAAGAACATCCTTTTTATTCATCTATTCGAAAAGCCTCGCCTGAAACCCTCGAGAAACTTGTTGGTGAAATTTCCGAGATTGAATCAACTCACGCCAACTTATCATCCCAAAATGCACCATGGATTGATCAGGTTATAGGCGACTGCTTCAATGGAAGGTTTGGGATATGGGAGGAGCGTTTATCAAGGACTTTAAGTACATTGCAGTCTGTTGAAAGAACCATATCAAAAGCGGTAAGCTCCAAGATTGATGGATTGGAGGGCCTTTCTACGGTAACGGTTTCAGCCGATGCTAAAGTGGTTGCAAGACATTTATTGGCTGGCCGTGGTTGGGGCTTTTTCGGATTTAGATCCTCTGCAGTAAAGGGCAGGCTTTACCTCAAAAAGCAAGTCAGGCTTGATGGACTTCCTGCAGATAACGCTCAGGTTTTAAGCGATTTGGCAGATTGCCTTGATGGCAGGAATAAAATTGATGACTTGATGAGGCTTTGGGGGTGGGGGAAGCCAAATGACTATGGAATTGCGAAAAGAAATTTAGATTCATCCGTACAAAATCTTCGTATAATTAAGTCCTGGTATCAAAAAGTACAGGAGGTAGAAAAAATATTCAGAAACATGACCCCTCCTGTTTCCCAAATAAATTGGGCTGGTGGAGATGGTAGTGGAATTCTGCAATTAATTGATTTTTGTTTATTAGAAAAAAAGCAGGAAGATACGCTTAGCCTGGTAATGAAGCAAAAGGCGAAACTCGCAGAGATCGCCAATTTACATGATGCCAGTCATCTCTGCGGTGAGCTCTTAAATTCAACAGTTTCAAAAAATATTTCCACTTACAGTGCAGCTTATGATGCACTAATAGAACTTGAGAAAATTGCTTCGGATAAGATCGAGAAGCAAAGAGTGGAAAAGATTCTTGGAGAAAATGTTTCCGAGTTAGTTGAGGATGTTTTGGCAGATTGCAGTAACCCACTGTGGGCAGAGAGACTGGAAGATTTCGAAAGTGCTTGGCGTTGGTCTCATGCGGATAATTGGCTCAAAAAGAGAGTGGATGAGAGTTATCAGAAAGATCTCGATAAGGATTGGAATTCGTTAAGGAGAAATGAAGCTAAGATCATAGCTAAAATAGCTTCGTTAAAAGCTTGGGGTCATTTTTTCGAAAGACTTGATAACACCCAGTCAACAGCCCTTAAGGCTTGGCAGGAAGTTCAACGAAAGATGCCAAAGAATGTTAAGACTAATAAGGCTGAATTGTTGCGCAGGGAAGCAAGGAAGCACCTGCAGACTTGTCGAGAATCCATTCCGGCATGGATTATGCCAAGGTACATGGTTGCAGACTTATTCCCTCCTGAACCTGAACTCTTTGATGCCATCATTGTTGATGAAGCAAGTCAGCTGGATATAGGTGGACTGTTTCTTTTCTATTTGGCCAAGAAGGTTATTGTCGTTGGTGATAATATGCAGATAAGCCCCTCTGGAGTTGGCGTTAATAGTGATCATATTATTGGTCTCAAACAGCAATACCTTAAGGATTTTAAATACAATTCGGCGATGTCTGTTGATAGCAGTATTTACGACAATGCAAAAATAAGGTTCGATAACCCCATTGTCCTCAGAGAACACTTCAGATGCGTTCCAGAGATCATACAATTTTCGAACCGGTTCTGTTATGCACCCTATGGAAGTTCTCTTGATCCAATTAGGGCTTATTCTCCTAGTAGACTTCAACCGGTAGTAAATCGATTTGTTCCAGAAGGATACAGAGAGGGGACTTCCACAAACGCTTACAATCGTCCTGAAGCAGAAGCTATGGTTAAGCAAATAGTGGCATGCCTGGACGATGAGAAATACAATGGTAAAAGCATGGGAGTGATTAGCTTGCAGGGATCAACACAAGCAGAGTTAATTCAACGAATTCTTCTTCAGTACGTATCTCTTGAAATAATTGAGGAAAGAGAAATCATATGTGGTAACGCCTATGCCTTCCAAGGTGATGAGCGTGATGTAATCTTCCTAAGTATGGTGGCGGCTCCCAATGAAAAAATAGGGGTCATGTCCAAGGATAACGCAATGTATATGCAAAGGTTTAATGTTGCGGCAAGCCGAGCTCGGGATCAGATGGTTCTGTTTCATAGCGTACAGCCAGAGCATCTCAGCTCAAAGTGTTTAAGGAGAGAGCTTATCAATTACTTTTTAAACCCTGAGGTGCCTCAACTTTCCGTTGGTGACGAGAAGTGCAACAACTTCGAATTGGAAGTTCTTACCGAAATAAAAAATAGAGGTTTTTTTGTAAGGGCACAGGTTGGTGTAGGTGATATCCATAACCATAACTACAGGATCGATCTTGTGGTTGAAGGAATGGGTGGTCGACTTGCAGTAGAATGTGACGGAGATGAATGGCATGGTCCGGAACAATATGAGTATGATATTGGCCGCCAAAGAGATCTAGAGAGAGTAGGGTGGGAGTTTGTCAGGATTAGAGGCAGTGATTTTTATCGGGATAAGGATGAAGCACTAAAGGATTTATGGGATGAACTTGAAAAGAGAAATATCAAGCCTGGTGGTGTTGACCTTACCACCTCTTACAGTCTTCCCAGTGTTAGTGAGGAAATTAAATCAAAATTTGAACAGGAAGACCTTACATATGAATCTGTTATTGAAACAGATGATCAAGTTCCAAACCCAGGTTCAGGACTTAGTGAAACTCAGGATTCGATCACTGTGGCAAAGACTGCCGAGATAGCTGACATCATTGGTGTTAGTGAAGTTTCTAGCGGGGCTGGTACAATTCAGGAATACACAAAATATATCGGCGAAGGGTTTAAAGATCCTCGAGATTGTAGCAAAACGGAAATTATAAACGGCCTGGTTGCAATTGTTGAAGCAGAGGGTCCAATACTTGTTAAACGGGTATATGATATCTTTTTGCGTTCAGCTGGCATTAAAAGGCTAGGAGGGCAATTAAAGAACATTCTAAACGAAGCAATGGAAACTGCACTTTCACGGGGAAATGTTTCCGTGGATGATGAAAAAGGAACATCTGAATTGATTTCAATGATAGTCAGATTGAATGACTCTGAGGAGATTGTTGTAAGGAAACGAGGGGATCGAGAACTTGATGAGATTCCCCTTAGAGAGATTAGGGCACTTGCTGAGAAAGTTTTGCCTAAGCCCATTTCCTTAAACGATGCTACTTACAAAGAAATTTTGTCTTTTTACAAAATCACTAGACTCACCAGTCATGCAAAGGAAATTCTTGGAAATGCATTAGGCTCAAACTGAGTTTAAGTGAAAATTCAACACCTAAAAAAAGGCCCGCCTGTACAACCAGACGAACCTCTCTTATGTGGTTCACAATTCAGAGACTTTTCTCATCAATCATAAATGCAGTTTCCCAATTAGAATCAGGGTTTTGCTTAGATGAGCGATAGATGTAGTGGTATGTGTATCCTATTTTTAGACTTTCCTGAAAAAGCGCCCAGCCTTCAGAAGATTTGAGCAATAGCAAAACCGATTGACGGAGATGTTTTTTGTAGGCTCCCAATGATTTCCACGCATCAATTGAATATTCAATTTCATACAAGCAGGTAACCTCCTTGGTTTCATTGTTTTCCGAAATGTAGACCAGCTTGCAACCGTTTCCAAAGTCAATGTCTACCCGTTTGCCTTGGAGGTAGGGCAGAAGAGATGCTATACCGAATAAAACTAAGGTGATTGATTTCATATTTTATTTATTGGTTAAATGAATGGGGGCAGGGCCCGCCCGCAAAGGCAAGGCCCTCCCGTCGCGAACACACCCACGCCGGTTTAGTTAATACCCAGACATTGATCGAAAACCCCTGTTAGGATTCTGGTTCTTTCAGGAATAAGATGCGGCTTTGATTTCATGACCTCGGTGAATGAATTATGCAGAGACCAAACCGTTCGCGGCATGAATTCCGGATGCCAAGGCTCTCGATACTCTTTCAAAACCCTGGGGATCGAAGAAGGTGGAAGAGCTTCCGCATCCACTGCTCGCACTACCAGATCATGAGCCCGTTCGTCAGAGATTTCTGTTTCACGGTAACGCAAGACCCGAAGGTCGTTTCTCTCCCATTCAGCAAAGACCTTCTCAAAACCTTCTGTGATTTTCTGATCAAGATCCTCGAATAGGCGGGAGGTGTGCTTGCGGTTTAGACAAATGTCATCGCCTGCAAACATTCCGTTTGAACACACAATTACCCGTATCCCTGCAATCAGTCCGGCGGCCAAAGATTTATCATGAGAATTTTTTATCCCAACCATTCTTCGGTAGCCCAGGTTTCTTCGACTGCCCAGAGTGATCGTCCCAAGGAACCTGTCACCTCCATGGGAGAGTAGGCAATTGGTTTGATGAATTCTGTATCCGTAATCCTGAATCCTGTTCTCGACCCGATTCATGAGTTCGTGATGGGGAAGGGGAGTCCAGCTCAGGGTTGCCCTTGGAGTTTGAACTCCTGCCAGTCTTGATCGGTCAATGGTTACTGGGTTGGGATCGTTATGTAGTAAGTTTACCATTTTAATAATTTCCTTTCTTTCATTTAATTTTGTTATTACCGGGTCTTTCGAATCGCATGGACGAAGTAACCCGTTGCCCCCATGAGCATTGCCGCGGCAATGATTGCGAATGGGCTGATCGCTGTGGATGCCTCCTTGATCACAGTTGCAGGGACATAATGATTGTCCTGTTTTGAGAGCATGGTTCCCGCTCCCATCCCGATAGCAAGAAGGCTGGCTGCCCTGAATATAATCATCCACATTTTGTGCCTCCTTTCATTCGAATGCGGGCAGATAAAATCAGGCCCGTTGCCCAGACTCCAGCAACAGCCAGACTGAAACAGCCTGCAATCACGGCCACATCCACGAGGATACTGAAATCAGGGAGCTCAGCTTTTACTGGATTTGTGCTCTTTGCATTTACCCAACCCGGAATCATAAGCAAGGGAACGAGCAGGAATCTGATGAGGTTTGCCATCATCTGCTGATTGGATGTTTTCCCCATCGATCCAGTATCGCCCCTACAACCAGGGAAGCCTGCCCAGATCTTAGCGAGTTCATTGAAGATCCAACTACTTCCATAGCCACTTCCTCGACTGCTGATTCAGGAAGATCATTTTGATTAAGGATTTTGAGTATCAGTCCCCGCTGTCTTTCTGTTACTTTCCAGTGATCTGGGTTTGTTTCTTTGGTCTCCTGCTTGTGCTCTTTTCCGTTTTCAGAAGGGATGAACCCAGGGTTACTCAACTGAGAATCCACACTTTGCTGAAGCAATCGATATGCACGCTCAGATTCCTCTTTGATTTGGTCCACATTGTTGACTTCAGTTCGCATGGATACCCCGAAGTCGTGACTGCTGTAGCCTGGTAACCCCAGCCGTTTGTCGTACTTGAATTCCAATAAAATGGCCATTTGCCACCTCACTTTCTAATAGACGGAAATTATATAAACGCACAAAAAAGCCCGAAATTCTCCGCCTGGAAAATCGGGCAAATGCGGTATGAAACCTATTTGTTTCTTACATGTTTATATAACGCAGAGAAAAAAGAAATTGCATACCATAAGGTAAATTCTGCAAAAGCATTGCAGACAGGTAAATATCCTTCGGGTTCCTCACTACCCTCAGTGTATAAGATTGGTTGAGTGTATTTCCGCACAACTTGAGCAGATTAAGGGAGGGGCTTTTGATGCGGAGCTAGGATTAGTCACCTAAGACGAAAAAAGTTACAACACCAACAACAACTGCAATGATGATCCAACCAATTCTCCTGTTGCTCTGCTGTTCTGACCTATCAGTTTTCGCCTTCTCAATCATGGAACGGATGAGATGATGAAAAGTCTTTGAGTCAGTATGAATATCAGCAAATGGTTTAATGAATAACTCATTAAAACCATGCCAATAGTGACGCTTAGTTAATAGTGGTCTGAGCGGCCCAAGGGTCTCGCAAACTTCATTTTCTTTTTCCTTCTCAGCCATGTGATCAAAAAAACCAAGCATCAAGTCTCTGTAATCCATTATTTCAGATTTTTTACCTGCTAATGCTAAAACCAATGAGTCAAAGTGAGCATCATCTAAAGAAACTAAGTATTCATTAAATGTTTCACGAAGTGATGAATCTAAGTTTTGGCGAGCATCACTAACCCTTTCTTTGATCCTAGGTTTAATAACCTCCATACTCTCTTCGAGTATCTTGTACTCTCTTTCCAATGAAGAAATGTTTAGTTCGGAAATTTCTTCGGATTTTGCATCAACTTCTTCATTTGTTAACGAAGCTGACTGCAATTCTGCACTTAACCGCTCAACCTCAGCAGCACATTCTTGGTATAAAGCCCTTGTCTTTTCTAATCTAGCTTTTCTTTCAGTACTAGTTTCATTCTCCTCAATAATCTCCGTCATATTTGCAATGAGCGACTTAAGTGTCTCAGCTCTGTCATCGCTTGAGTCATTTTCGTACTCATCTTCCTGGTCGTCATCAAAGTTAGTGCTGCTTGCTATCATTATTGGATAATGCCTAAACCACTCCAGCCTCGTAAGCCAATCCTTTTTACTAAGGCTCGACCACACAAGGTAAAGACTAAGGTCTTGCCAAGGAAAGCGAAGCATCGGCATAAGTAAAAGGTGGAAACTTACAAGAAATTTACAGAGGTTTGGCTATTGGGTTGGGGAGCTTTCTTTTTTTATTCAATGGCTACTGATGGCAGTAGAATTTTCAATAAAACTGAAGATCAATTTATATGGGTTCTACTACTAAGTGGATTTTACATACTAGGCAGAATTTACGGAAGCATCAAAGGTCTACCTTTTACTAGGTATGATTATAAATGGATTGGGTTGGTATTAGTGTTTGTCACTAGCGTTAACTCATATCTTTGGTATGAAGATTACGAAAAACTCCCTTATGCCATTGGATCAAGACATGGATCATATGTAGAAATTGATGACATTCTCGCTTTTGAAGATGCAAGCTATAAACGAGTAACCCTTCATTTAGTAAACGGAAGCAAAGTAGAAATAAAAGACCCATACTTTGTTTCACACAAATATCCTAAATCTAAGTTCCACGAATCTGAATTGCGTTCTTTACTTAAGTAATAACCCCTGAAACAAAAGAATCTCTATAATATGTTGGTCGCTCAAAAATTTAGCCCCCACCGCAACTCAATTACACGCGAATATAGGAATAAATATAATCTAATTTGACGATGCCCGAAGTGGGTGGTTTGGTAGCGGGATGAGGAATCTCCTTTATCTGTTTGGTTGAGTCTTCTCATGTTTCTTATTTGGCAGAATTAGCCATAATAATATACATGATATAAATTATAATATTTGATTAGAAATATATGAAAAATAATCATTTTTCAAATTTTCTCCAAAATAAAAAAAATTCCTGTGACAGCCAAAAATTGACTAATTTTTGCTTAAAAATTCGCCTTTTTTGTCGATTTGTTATGTTTTGCATATAATTGTTAGATTTTTGTATATCATAAACATATCACTTTTTTATACCTTTTAAAATGTGATATGAACGTGATATATCATTGCATATCATAAAATCGCATTAGAATTTCTAAACATTTTTTCTGTGTAATTTATTTTATATCGTTTTGGTAGTCTATATGACTTCGAAAAAACATATTCTAAAATAAATTAAGATTCTGTTAATTATTCAGCGTTAAAACTGTTCTTTACTTCCCCAAATTATTGGTCCAAGAGGATTTGTCCAAAGGGTTTTTTTAACTCCTTTTTTGATTGAGTCCAATTAATACAATATACCCCCCTATAGGGGGGGTATAATTGTAGTTATATTTGGACAGGAAAGCTTGGACCTATTTACTCCAACATGTACCACTTATTTCTACCACTATCTTTTGATTTTAGAATTTCGTTGTCTGTTGCTTCTTTTATCAATTTGCAAAATGTACTTTTTCCCATTCCAGTTTCTTCATTAACCAAATTTTGAAGCTCACCAGATTTAATCCACTCATCTATTGGCATTTGTTTTATTATATCATCAGTCGTGAAATTTTTTTTAGGTATATCCTTATTCCTATTTCCTAATGAACCACCACTCTTCATGCGCTCAATATTCACTACTTTTAGTGGATAGTCTTCTTTCAACCAAAGTGTGTCCTTTGGTTTTTGATTTCTGAGAATGAAATCTAGTTTATATTCGTTTTTTGATTCCTTTAAAAGTATGCATGAATCAAAATCTCTTGCCAATACACCTGACCCTGCAAGAAGGTCTATGTTGTTTTTGTCATTGGTCTTACCTTTTGTGAAATGATGAACATATAGGATGCTAGCTCCAGTTTGCTCTATTATATCATCAAACTTCCTAAGAATACTTTTTGTGGTTTTCTGGTCATTCTCATCAATATCATCAAGCTTATATAGAGGATCAATAATGATCAGTTCGATTTTATTTTTAATACAGTGATAAATCATTAATTCCAAACTCTGGATGCCTGACCAGTTCCCTCTTCCATTCGAGATAAATAATGACTCGGGCCCACTATCCAGATTATCTGTGGGCATTTTTGATATTATTTTTTCAAACCTTCCCTTTAAACTGAAATCAGGTAATTCAAGCCCCAGATAAAGTACATTTGACCGTCGGGTGCTCATTCCAAGAAAATGCTCTCCTTTACTAACTGCATAACCCATTTGCATTGCTAGGTGAGATTTACCGGCTTTTGAAGCTCCTGCTAATGCAATTTTAGTTCCTTGATGCATAATACCTTCTATCATTTCAGGAGGCTCAGGTTTACAATTCAGCATAAAGTCAGAAAGAGCTTCAATTTTAGGAACTTTTATGGATAAGTCATGTTCCAGGTCTAAATCATTTGAACTTTCTGGTGGCATTCGGTAGTCATCAAAGATTGAAACACCTTCCCCATCCTTTGGAATCTTTGCAGTGTCGAAATAATGAAGCACTTGTTTTTTTCCATTTTCCTCACGAGTCTGATTTGGTGTCCGAACTAGTTGGCATTTAGTAAAAAGGGCTGTGTCTGCCCCAAGGGTTGCTGCATATTGTCGAAACCTTTGTACTCTCTCTGCTGGAGCATTACATCCGTTAAACCATGAATGGAAACTCTTATTTCCTGAATGTATTACCAGTACTAAGGGCAAGAAGTCCTTTAGGTGTTTAATAATTGATAATTGCTCGGAACTACTTGAGTGATCGAACTCTATGACGACATATCTCTCTGGACCTGTGTTGTTGTTGCATCGTGCGCTTACCTCTCCCTGATCGTTAAGATTGTATTCGCCAAGCATAGTACGAGGTACAATGTATTCTCCTATTTCATTTGAACTACAAAACTCCTCAACCGTTCTAATTGAGGGCTTGTATTTTGTTTGCCCCATACAAATTAAGGACTCTCGTTCAAAAAGCAGTTGCAATAGGAAAACAGAGGGAATTTTCTCTAGCCCGTTCGAGGGGTAAGGACTTGATTCGTTTAGTTCGGCTAATGAATAACTGTTCTCATGGACAATTGTTTCGATCAGTTTTCGATCCTCTTTGGGCCAAGGAGTTCTCTTTTCTCTTGATCCAAGATTAAACGAATAAGCTCTCTCTACTGCACGATCAATGGCCGGGCGAATGTCTATGTAGTATCCACTCCACTCATCATACATAGTATTTAGTGCCAACTCCTTGGGTGTCCCTTCTTTTTTTAGTTCTCGTGCTTGATCCCAAATCTTTTTTTGATGCCCAGATCCACGCGGATGTTTGCACTCACTCATCGTGAACCTCCTCCTAAATCACTGAAATCCATAGGCATTACCCGAACTCTAAGGTCATCAGGCCATTCACTCCATTTACCACCATGGCTATCAGAAAGTTTGAGCGGTTCCTGGTTATCGGTTGCATTTTTTCCGAGTTGCTTAAGAAAAAAAGCTGCCTCTTGTTCCTTACATTGGTTCAAAATTTTTCTAGCCCAATTCACCTCAAATCTTTTAGGGGATGAGCCGGATTCACCACCAACGATCACCCAGTTTATTCCACTTAGATCAAGCTTGATTTCCTCCCATAAAGGCTCAACTGAAAGCCCCTTGAGTTTACAGCGGACACCTCGCAACGAATCAACGCGGGATAAAGTCTTTTGTGATGTAACCGTTGTCATAGCCATAAGGTTATCTGGCCATGAAATAGAATTTTTATGAAGATACTCTCCAAACTCTGCCATCCGATCTGGTCTCTTGGTAAGCAATAGCCAAATATGCTGATCTCCAAAGTCTTTGATCGGCTGGATCAACTCGTTTGTAAGTACAGAGAAGGGCATGCCCTCAACGAATGCATCGCCCATGTCGCTTATAAAAATGACCCTGGGCAAACCATTTAACCAGGGTTTGTCCATCCGGGCTTTCCCATTCAATTTAGACCATTTGGCTGCCATTTTTACACGCCCTGCAAAAAACTCTGGTCGATCAAAATTACGGGCATAACCCTTGTGTCCTGCTCGTTTTGCGTGAAGATCGCCGGCATAGCATTTACAATTTTCATTTATTATGGTTTCCCCTAAAGAGGGTTCCTCCAACGGCAGTTTTTTCTTATTTTGAACAAAGTTCATTGTAGTCCAATCTTTGGTATGTTGGCGAAAATCGTCTTCATTAACTTCAATTTTTTGTTCTTCGCACTTTTTGAAAATTAATTTGCGAATTTTTTCGGCACTAGGCCAAAGCTCACACCCCTGGCAACCCATAACCGGATTAATGGTAGAGTCCGTCCACTGAATTCCTGTTTCTTTCATTTTACACGTGTAATTTCTGGAGTTTGTTGATTTTCAATCGAGTCGATGTGATCGAAATGCTCCTTCAGTTCTCTGAGTTTTTTTTCAATCTTGTCGGCTATATCCTCTCCCTTAGTTTTTTTGAAATCCCGGAAAAGTTTGAGAGTTTGATTAATGTGATTTGCGCACTCTTTTGGGCCTAACTTGTTATCAGGCCTTTGGTATCCAGGCTCCTTATCAATGGAAGTGTGAGAGAATTCTAGGGGTTGATCCTCAAGTTCTGTGACTAGTACTCTATTTGAGTCCTGATCGGATGATTCTGAAAGCATCTTTTGAAGACCACGAATTGTGTCATTGTTAGATTTTTGTGCTTCAATCCAAATTTCGGACATGAACTGACCAAAAGGTTTGTCAGGTGTTTGTGATGTCTTAGCTCTTTCCCTGGCCAGTTTTGCGAGAGTCCTAATTACGCCCTCGCTTTTGGGAAGGTCCTCAGAGTTAACAGAATACTTTTCCAACTTTTCGAAGTTCCTGGCTGCACTTACCAGCTGACTAGCTCTCGATTTTTGTATTCCAAGCGATTCAACATACTCGCCATGGTTAGAGAAGTTTTTGGTTTTGTATATTTCTTCTTTTTGCAACTGAAGAAGACTTTTACCTGCTTGTAGAGTACACTCATTAAACTTCTGAATATTTAATTCGTGTTCTTTTATTTTTATTTGATTCATATATCCCCGGGGGTTGTAATGCTCGGTAGTTGCGTGCCTTATTGGACATTTTCCAAGTGCCTCACTTCTCCAAGCATGAGGTTAATAGTTTGTCCTGCTTCTCTACTTAGAGAATGTATGGACTGGTAAATTTACGTGTTGATTCGCAGACTACTCGGAAGGTTTTTAAATCAACCTCCCAAATAACTATTACTGAAAATGCGAATCGCTATTTTCTATATATGGACACTATTGCCTTGGTTTCCTGAGTATGTCAAATAACAAAACAAAAAAGTTTCACATTGACATGATTTCTGCCCTGTGTTTACTTGAAGTATGAACTTCGGAAATTTGCTTTCTCAAATATTGGACGAGTTAAAGATATCTACTCCCCAGTTTGCTCATATGATAGGGGTGAAACCATCAACCCCGTATTTTTGGCTTAAAGGGCGTTCGGTGCCTGGACAAAAAACATTAGAGCTAATTGTAACCAAACTGGGCTTGGATAAAGAATCAGAAATCAAACTTCTCGCCTTACATGCAAATCACAAGAGAGCAAAAGTTGTAAATACTCGGGAGAACAAATCCATATCTGATAGTAAATTTGCAAAGCGGTTTAGAGAGATTTTAAAATCATCGGACATACCTATTTCTAAACTTGCGAACAAATCTGGAGTAACCAGGGCAAGTATCTATTTCTGGCAAAATGGTGATTTGATTCCAAAAGTTGAAAAACTCTCAAGCGTACTAAAATTTCTCAATATCGGGGATGAACTGACTGGTGAGCTCGTTTCCCTTTGTCAATCTGAGTCTAAACCCCGCCCAGTCGGTTATAAAAATAGATCCGTCTGGGAAAAAGACGCACTTGATCGATTTCTTAAACATACCGGGTTCTCAAAAATTAAACTACATCGCCCTAGAGAGTTGAGTACAAACTATGATTTAATTTTGTCATTGGGCTCAGGAAGAAAAAAGATACCCATCATCTTTAAGAATAAAACAGGTGACATGAATTTAGTTTTTGTGATGGCATGTAAGGCTCGTCAAACTACAGCATCCGAGAATGCGATCGTTGTAACTTTTAAAGAAGTAAAGGATTACGATGAGGGACTGTTTAAATCCTTTGGTATTACCCTTATGACCGAGGAAATATTTTATTTATCAGAGACTGAGATGGTCTCAAAACTAAGGTAATTTTGGGTATAATTTAATCTATTTTGTTTTTTAGAAATTGAAATTATCGAATAATGTTTGAATTATGAACAGAAATCAAAATCGTAGAATGTTAAAGAAGGTTGAAGTAGCTGAGATGTTTTCAGTTAGCCAAAGAACTATTGATCGACTTATTGCCAGTGGCAAACTTCCTCGGGTAAAGATTGCAGGGTGTGTAAGAATTCGTCTTGCAGATGCAGAAAAACTGATACAGCCAAAATGATTTATGATGTAAAAAAAAGGGCTAGAAGAAAAAACGGTAAAACTGTTCTTTCTAAATGCTATAGTCTGTACTACAGATTTGATCCAATGGTTGCCCCAAAATGGCTGGCTCTACGTGTCTCGGACAAAGAAGCAGCCTTGGCAAAAGCAAGAGAATTCAAACGAGAGTATGAGGCAGAAGCTGCTGGAATAATGTTTCCCAAACCTATTCGCGAGGCTGCAGTAGCACCATTAAAAGTCCTTATCATAGACTATGTAAGCGACATGCGGATGCGGGTGAAATCTTCGACTAGCAAATCTCCCAAGCAAAGTAAAAGCCGTTTGATGCGTCTGTGTAAAGAATGTGGCTGGCAAAAATTATCAGATATAACCGCCGATTCCTTTGTGAAATGGCGTTGCACAACTGATTTATCCCCGAAGACACTAAACCACTATTTGGCTGAAGGAATTACTTTCATTAATTTTCTCCTCAAAACAGAAAGAATTTTAAAAAACCCCTTGGCTGATGTTTCAAAATTAACCGTGAAGGGTAGGGAATCCAGGTTAAGAAGAGCTTTTACCAACGAAGAACTTACTTCGCTTTTTCGCATCGCACCTGAATACAGAAAAACTGCATATCTGTCCGCTGTGCTAAGTGGCCTTCGGCATGGCGAACTATCAAAGCTTCGGTGGGGTGATGTAGTATTCGAATCTCCCACACCTCATATTTTGGCCCGCTCTGCAATTTCCAAAAACGGACAGGATGCTAGGATTCCGATGACAAATCAGCTGGAAAAGGAGTTGCTTAATCATAGGCCAGAGAGTTGGACAGAAAACGATCTTGTTTTCCCTAAGGGTGTGCCAAGAGCCAGAACCTTAAGAGTTGACCTTGAAAGTGCAGGAATCCCGTATCAGGACGAAATGGGTCGCTTTGCGGACTTTCACAGTTTTCGTTACACTTGGGGAACCATACTGCAAAAAAATGGAGTCAATTCCAGGACTGCTATGGAGCTGATGAGACATTCTGATCGGAACCTTACTGACAAGGTATATACCGACACAAATTTACTTCCTCTGGGGGAGGTAGTTCGCAAGCTTCCAGACATCCAACCGTTGACTGATATATTGACTGAGATTTCCGGGAAAAGGGGTCAAAAACAGGCAAATTCTGGCAAAATTAGCCCTCAAAAAAACGAGGAAAGAATTTGGCTGGATCCCGCTTACTTAAAGGGATTGATTAAGAAAAAGATCCTTGAAACTTTGGTGGAGGTGGCGGGAGTTGAACCCGCGTCCCGCAATCCTTCCCATTCGGCGTCTACATGCTTAGTTCTCTCTATAATTTAAGCTTGGTGAAGGAAGGAACACCTATCAAGCCGAGCTTGTCTTCAGCCTTTTAGCCTCCGATAGACAAGCAAACGCTCCGAGGTTTTACCTGCTTTTTAACGCCCCGACCACCCAGCAGGTGTCAGTGGACTGTCGACGTGCAGACTTATGCTGCAAGAGCTTCGAGCTCAGGCTCGAAGGCAACGATATTATTCTGATTGCCATGTAATGTTTTGATGCATTGTTTGCGAGGCCAAGCATCATCCTCGGCATGCAACCGAATTTTCCACATTGCGGTCGAATCCGGAACACCCCCATCAAAGTTTCAAAGAGCAAAAGGGTAAAATAGCCTATGCATGGGATTAGGTCAAGTTGGGCAGGTTTCAAATTCCATTGTCCGAAGTCCAAAAATCAAGTATTGATAAGAATACATGTCAGTAACTTCTCGCAAGACCCTTCCCGCATCTCCCAAATTTTTCAACCGTGAGTTAAGCTGGTTGGCCTTTAATGAGCGGGTACTGGATCAGGCGTTTTCGGATAAGTATCCTTTACTTGAAAGGACGCGTTTTCTTTCTTTCGTCAGTTCGAACCTTGATCAATTTTACGAAATACGCGTCGCCGGATTGATGCAAAAAGTAGATGCGGGGATCACCCGACCAAGCCTCGATGGTAGTGCCCCCCAGCGTTTATTGGAAGAGGTGCGGAATCGGGCACATGCGATGTCGCAACGGGAGTACGATTGCTGGAGGGCACACTTACAACCGGCATTGTTCAAAAATGGAGTCCAGTTCAAATCGATCGAAAAATTAACCAAGGATGAATTTACCTGGTTGCGGGCTTACTTTCGTAGAGAAGTGTTCCCCGTGCTCACCCCTTTGGCGGTCGATCCTACGCATCCCTTTCCCCTAATTTTAAACAAGTCTTTGAATTTGTTTGTATCACTCCGGAATTTGCGCCGAAAAAAGGCAGATCCATTGCGGGCCATTGTACAAGTTCCAAGAATTCTTCCTCGCTTGGTAAAAATTGAGAGGGAAAATTCCAAGGAGGATGTGTTTGTATTTCTGAGTGAAGTAGTGCGTTACTTTGTTTCCGATCTTTTTCCTGGCCATGAAGTGCTTGGGGGATGGGCTTTCCGGATTACACGAAACAGTCACCTGTATGTGGATGAAGAAGAGGTTGAGAACCTTTTGCTCAGTATCGAGGAGGAATTGCATAACCGTAGACGAGGAGCTGCCGTGCGACTGGAGATTGATGAGCAGGTAGACCCGGAGGTGTTGGCTTATTTGCTCAAATCTATTCAGCTGAGTGAAGCAGATGTGGTGCGTATCAATGGTCCGATCAATCTTTACCGATTAATGAGCCTGCCAGGTATGGTGGATCGTCCCGATTTAAAGTTTTCCCCATTCGAGGCAAGAGTCCCGGCAGCACTTTCGCAGCGAGGGAAACTTTTCCAAGAAATTGGCAAGCGGGACTTTCTCCTCCATCATCCCTATGATTCCTTTACCCCGATGGTTGATCTTTTGAGGCAGGCAGCAGAGGACCCAGAAGTTTTTGCAATCAAGTTGACCATTTACCGAACAAGTGGGGACTCACCAGTTATTAAAGCATTGATGGATGCTGCACAGAACGGCAAGCAGGTCACGGCAATGGTTGAGCTAAAAGCTCGTTTTGATGAGGAGGCTAATGTTACATGGTCCCGGAAAATGGAAGAAGTTGGAGTTCATGTGGTTTATGGGCTGAGTGGATTAAAAACCCATTGTAAATGCTGCCTGATTGTCCGTCGGGAAGGAACTAAATTAAAACGTTATGCCCATCTTGGTACCGGAAATTATAATCCGAGTACGGCAAAGAGTTACACCGATTACAGTCTTTTTACCAGTGATACTGCATTTACCGCAGATTTGGCCAATTTGTTTAATACGCTTACTGGGTATACCCGGAAACCAAACTTTAAAAAGATCTTGGTAGCGCCTTTTAATCTGCACGACGAGATGGTCCGGTTGATCAAGGAAGAAACAAACGCTGCAAAAAAGGGAAAGAATGCTCGGATCGTAATAAAAGTAAATTCGCTGATCGATCCTGATGCCATTCAGTCCTTATATGAAGCTTCCCGTGCAGGAGTGAAGGTGGACCTTATTGTCCGGGGGATTTGTGGATTAGTTCCCGGAGTAAAGGGATTAAGTGAAAATATTACCGTCCGAAGTTTGCTGGGCAGGTTTCTTGAGCACAGTCGCGTCTACCATTTCCAAAATGCACCGCTTGGAAAAAGAACCTATTTGGGCAGTGCCGACTGGATGCCACGTAATTTTTTCCGCCGGGTGGAAGTGGTCTTTCCTGTTGGAAATAGCGAAATGGAAAAGCAAGTTATCGAAACGATGGACGGGTTTTTTCGGGACAACGAATTTGCCACTGAGTTAAAAAGTCGTGGCAAATACCTCGCTGCAGCAAAGCGTGGAAGAAAAGCATTCGCCCTGCAGAATTATCTGGTCGATCAGTCGATCGAGGAGACCACCCAGGAGGTGGAAGCTTTAAGATTAGGAAGAGCCTCGGGAAAACCCGAAAACCAAAGCAAAGGAAACTAAGAAGACACCCAGTCCAATGACGGGGTCTCTGGAGAGGCAGAGGAGCAAGCCAACAACCAAAAGAATGGGGGCAAGCGGGCGTTTCCAGTCAAAATTCATAGGATTCAGTTTACCCGAAAGGGGATTTCCAGACTAGAGGAAAATGAACCGCCCGGTGGTCGGCCGACATTGCCTGCTGAATTTGCAACACGCAAGACCAGAGCATCAAGAACTGAATTTCCAGATGATCTGGTGATTCTGGGCTGTATGAGAGAACCGTCAGAACCAATACGAAATCCTAGATGGGCAACGCCTCCGCTGGTAAGATCGGTTTGGGCGAGTAAATGTTGCCATACTTGTTCGAGCCTGGACTTTACCCCGGCTAAGTATTGGTTAATAATGGAAGGAGAAACGGTGGATGTACTGGTTGAAGGTGTGTTTACGGTAATGGGGGAGAGTTTGAAATCGTTGGGGTTGATCTTAATTTTAACAGGCCGAGGAGGTGGTTGCTTAACCGTTGGCTTGGGAATGGGTAGGTCGTGCTGTTTTCGGAATTGATCAAAGGAAATCTTTTTGGGAGGTGGCTGAGTGACGACTGGTTTTGGAGTTGGCTTGGGTTTTGGTGTTGGCTTTTTAACCACCGGCTTAGGCTTGGGTGGAGTTGGTTTGGGCAGAGGTTTTTGTACGACAGGCTTGGGAGTTGGCTTGGGTGAGGTGGGGCGAATTTTAGGGGATGGGGGAGGTGGTGAAGAAGCTAGTTCAAAGACATGGACTACTTCTGGTTCTTCTTCACAACTGGGAATGAAGCCATAAATAAAAAGACAAAAAGCGAAGGCAATGTGACAAAGTAAGGCCACACGGAAGATCCGTCCTTCTCTTTGGTTCATTCCCAACATGATAAACTACTTTACACCCATACTTTAAATTTTCCCGCACTTTGATCCCAAGAAAGATCAATGATTTAGGATTAGCGGGCGTAAGAGGGAAAATCAACCATCAAGCACATCGTTTAGAAAATCAGTAATCCCCTCCCGATACTTTTCTCCACCGGTGTCGGGAAGATCATTATGCCCCGAATGAATAAATTCCAGAAATGTTTTAGGCTCGGGCAAGGCATTGAATATTCGTTTTCCGTGCCGAAAAGGAACGATTTCATCCTCGCGGCCATGAATAACCATAGACTTATTTTGAATATTTGGTGCACGGTTGATATTTCGAAAACGGTCCCAGGGAAGAACAGGGGTTTCAGTAACAGTCCGGTATGCCGTAATAAAAGGAGTTTCCAGAATTAAACCGCCAAATTTTTCTTTTTCGGCAAGGTAGCAGGATGGTCCAGTGCCAAGTGATCTTCCCCAAACGACAATTTTATTGGGAAGAATTTCGAGTTTCTCCGTGAGGTGTTGGTAGGATGCATCGATTGCATCATAACAACCAGATTCCGAAGGTTTGCCAGGACTGTGTCCGTACCCAGGGTAGTCGTAAGCTAGGACAGAGTATCCATTGCTTACCCAGTTATTAAGAAATTCCTCGATTCTTCCCAGATCCTCAGCGTTTCCATGGCTGTAGAGAATGGTCAGGCCATTTGGGTTTTCTGCAATGAAATGTTTACAGGCAATCTTTTTTCCGCTCTTTGTTTCGATAAAAAATACACTTTCATCCTTATCGTAACCGGGTTGCTTGGGAGCGGGGAAAAGAATTCGATCAGCAAAGATCCATGCATAAAAACAGAGAATTAAATACAAGATGAAACCCAACAGTGCCATTCGTCCCCATGGGAAACGGATGAAATCGTCGATTATAGAAGAGGAGGCCAAGCTAGAGATGTTTGAGATATCCATTCTGATGTAGCACTATTTCTTAAAACCTGCTATGTAATGGGGCGATGAAAATTTGTTGTATTGGAGCAGGATATGTTGGTGGACCAACCATGGCAATGATTGCACATAAGTGTACGGATATTGAGGTAACGGTGGTCGATCTTAATGCAGAACGTATTGCTGCATGGAATTCCGGTGATCTGCCGGTCTATGAACCTGGCTTGGATGAGATTGTTTCGCAGAACCGAGACAAAAATCTTTTTTTTAGTACGCAAGTGGATGAAAAGATCCGGGAGGCGGATATGATTTTCATTAGCGTGAACACACCGACTAAGGATTATGGGTCTGGTTCTGGTCAGGCAGCAGATTTACGTTTCGTCGAGTCTTGTGCCCGTGGAATCGCCAAGGCGGGAGGGGGTGACAAAATCGTGGTGGAAAAATCGACTGTGCCAGTACGCACCGCTCAGATGGTTAAGGAAATTTTGGACTCATCTAACAATGGTCATAGTTACCAAGTGATTTCCAACCCAGAATTTTTAGCGGAGGGGACAGCGATGTCAGACTTGGAAAACCCAGACCGTGTATTAATCGGTGGAGAGTTATCTGATGCCGGTCAGGTAGCAGTGAAGAAAGTGGTCAGTATTTACGCCCAGTGGGTCCCCCGTGAACGGATTATAACTACTAACCTATGGTCATCCGAATTATCAAAACTTACCGCTAATGCCTTTTTAGCCCAACGGATTTCGAGCATTAACGCGATATCTGCACTTTGCGAGGCAACCGAAGCTGATGTGGATGAGGTGGCCAAAGCAATTGGTACGGATAGCCGTATCGGTCCAAAATTTTTAAAGAGCTCGATCGGGTTTGGCGGATCTTGTTTTCAGAAAGATATCCTTAATCTTTGTTACTTATGTCGACATTTTGATCTTCCCCAGGTGGCGGAATATTGGGAACAGGTCATCCGAATGAATGAGTATCAAAAGGAAAGGTTTGTTACTCGCCTGCTGGACTCCATGTTTAATACCGTCTCGGGTAAACGGATCGCAATCCTTGGGTATGCCTTTAAGAAAGATACCAATGACGCACGGGAATCACCAGCTATTGGAATATGTGGACGGTTGTTAGAAGAAAAAGCAAACCTTGCCATTTATGACCCAAGGGTGAGCAAAGAAAGTATTCTGGGCACTCTTGGTTGGTCGGCCGAACAGGCCGAGGGCCGAATCGATTTTTGCCAATCTGCGGACGAGGCATGCAAAGAATCACACGCTATTGCTCTGCTTACTGAATGGGATGAGTTTAAGGGACTGGACTACGGAAAAATCTACTCGAATATGCATCAGCCTGCTATTTTGTTTGATGGCCGAAACCTTCTCGACTTGGAAGAATTAAAAAAGATTGGATACCGGGCAAGCGGGATTGGCCGGGTCTAGGACTTGAATATATTACCAGTTGAGTAGTTTTAAATTGCTGGTTCTCGGTTTGGGCGTCCACTGTGCTTGCTTGCCTGGTCGAGAACACCGTTAAGAAACTTCCTAGAATTATCTGAGGAGAAATCCTTACTAATCTCCAGAGCCTCGTCGATAACCACTACCGGGGGGACATCCAACCGGTAAAGAATTTCAAAAATAGCCAGCCTTAAAATGGCAAGATCCGTCTTGGCAATTCGGGAAAATTCCCAGTTTGCCACTAATTCATTAATGAGACCATCGATATCCTCGAGTTTTGAAAGGATACCATCAACCAATTCAATCGCGTAGCTGAAATAGCCTTCAGGTTTTTCGAGTCGTTCGATGAATTCATCGAATTCAGTGGCAACATCCTCTGGTGGGTTGATTTCCCAGAGGTAGAGAAAACGAAACGCGGCAGTGCGGTTTTGTCGACGTTGGCTCCACTCCGGGTTGACGGTTAAGTCTAAATCCATTTTTGTCGAAAACTGGCCATTTCCAGTGCGGCATGAGCGAATTCGCGTCCGCGATCGAGACTGCCGGTAATGCGCTCTTGAGCGGTGGCAAGATCATCGGTCACCACGATGCCATTAATGATGGGTAAGTGGTAATTGATTACGAGTGATTGAATCGCATGTCCGGCAGATTCTGCAACTAAATGATGGTGTGAGGTAGATCCTTTGATGACCACACCCAAGCCGATAAGACAGGAAAATCGACCACTCTCGGCTAGCAGCGATAGCCCGGCTGGTATTTCGTGAGATCCGGGTACCCGCTCAATTACCATGTCGGCAGGTTTTCCATGATCCTGAAGAACAGTAATTACACGGTCGAGCAGACTATTTGTAAGCGACTCATTGAATCGAGAACAAATAATACCAAATGCAAAAGGGGACGGATCAATAATTGGGGCGGTTGGAGAATCGGTGCTCATATAATAATAGAATTACGGGAGCAACATACGTTCGACAATTTCTAGCCCGTATCCTTCAAGACCAACCACCCGGCGACGGTCTCTTGTGAGTAAGCGGAGTTTTTTGATACCCAATGCGGCCAGTAACTGTGCTCCGATACCATAATCTCTGAAGTCCATCTTGCCCGGGTTGAGTTCAGAACCGACTATTTCCTGGGTCTCTTTCCGACGTGGCTCTAAGTAGATCAATGCACCGGATTTATTTTCAGCGATGGCTCGTAAGGCTTCATCAATTCCACTGCCTGTGCGTCCCTCTGTGCTTAACCCAAGGGCATCGGTAAGTACGTTTGCAGACTGTACCCGCACTAGGGTGTTGGAACGCTTGGTAATTTTCCCTAGAGTCAGTGCATAATGAATACGCCGATCGAGCACACTGGAAAATACATGTAATTGAAAAGTGCCATGCTTGGTAGGAAATTCAGACTCACTAATTTTTTTAATCAGTCGTTCTCGCTGATGACGATATTCAATGAGGGAGGCAATGGAGATAAGTTTCATTCCCCATTTTTTCTTGAGCTTCCTAAGGTCCGGCAGACGGGCCATGGTTCCATCGGCCTTGAGGATTTCACAAATCACTCCACTAGGATGCAAACCGGCAAGGGAGGCGAGATCGACTGCAGCTTCGGTATGCCCGGCTCGTTCAAGAACCCCACCGGAACGAGCCCGTAAAGGGAAAACATGGCCGGGTTGGACTAATTCCTCGGGGTTTCCCGAGGCGTTTGAAAGAATTTGAATAGTGGACGAACGGTCAAAAGCACTTATACCCGTGGTAATCCCTTCGGCGGCGTCAACTGATACAGTGAAATCAGTCCGCTGGGCCTCGCGGTTGTGAGGAACCATGCTGGAAATTCCCAGTTTTTTTAGCTGATTGCTAAGAAGGGGTACACAAATTAGTCCACGTGCATGAGCAATCATATGATTGATCGCTTCTGGTGTAACTTTGGATGCTGCCATCACCAAATCGCCCTCATTTTCCCTATCCTCATCGTCGGTGACAATGACCATGCGTCCCTCGGCTATATCATTGATCGCATCATCAACGGGATCGAACCCGTTATTTTTAGAAGTAGGCATGGTAGAAAGAACTAAAAAGAGGATTACATTAATTGAGAATGAAAATTTCTCAATCCTAAACGGTTTTATTAAGCAGAGTTTGGATCTTCCAATAATTTAACAAAGCCTGTCTCGTCTATAACAGAAATACCGAGTTTTTCTGCCTTTAGCAGTTTGGAACCTGCCCCAGATCCAGCGACTAAGTAGTCAGTCCGTTTGCTGACACTAGATGCAGATTTGCCACCCAGAGCCTCGATGCGTGCACCTGCTTCATCGCGGGTCATGGATGTTAGGGTGCCGGTAAGAACAAAAGTTTTCCCTACCCAAGGGGCACCGTTGGATTCATCAATTTCTAACTCCGGTGAAATTCCAAGACTGACAAAATCTGCCAGAAGAGTCTGGTTTTCAGGGTTTTCAAAAAATCCCTTTACACTAAGAGCCATAACCTCGCCTATGCCATCAATTGCAATCAGTTGATCGAGGGAGGCATTGGCGAGATTATTGAGCGACCTGAAAGTCCGAGCAAGATCCTTGGCAGCAGCTGCTCCCACATGTTTGATCCCAAGGGCACAGATCAAACGCCAAAGTTCCCGCTGCTTACTTTTTTCAATCGAGCGAATCAGGTTATCCGCTGATTTCTCAGCAAATCCTTCCAGAGAAAGAGCTTGATCTTTGGTTAACTGGTAGAGTGCAGATGAGCGGGTAACCAGTCCTTGATCGACTAATTGTTCGACCACGGCTTCCCCAAGGTGGTCAATATCCATGCATCCCCGAGAAGCAAAGTAGCGAATTCTCCCTTTTACCTGTTCCGAACAGTTGAGGTTTGGGCACTTCCATGCTGCCTCACCTTCCATCCGTTCCAGACTAGTTTCACAGGATGGACAAGTTTTGGGAAAAGAAAAAGGGGTGCTTTCGGAGGGTCTTTGGGAATGAACGACTTCCACCACCTGTGGAATGATCTCACCGGCTTTTTCAACAATTACTCGGTCGCCCACGCGGATGTCTTTCCGGGCGATTTCATCGGCATTATGCAGGCTTGCTCGTGAAACCTGTGTCCCAGCTAATTGTACAGGGGATAGCCAGGCCACGGGGGTGATGGTACCGGTTCGGCCGACTTGTAAATGGATAGCTTCAAGCGTAGTCTCCTGATTTTCGGTTTCAAATTTGTAGGCAATTGCCCAGCGGGGAGATTTGGCAGTGGAACCTGCCTCCGCATGATGGGCAAAGGAATCGAGTTTAATTACTGCACCATCAGTGGGATAACCATAGCCATGCCGTAAGTGATCCAGTTCCATGATGGAATTCCATGCATCCTGAGCGTGTGAAACCCGACGAAAATATTCAAGTGCCGGAACTTGCCAATCGATCAGCGTCTGATGGAACTCGGAGAGAGTGGTGAAGAAAGTTTGGGGCTGGCAGAACCCAAGTCCATAAAGCACGATCTCGAGCTTTCGTTGTCTTGCTTCCTTGGGATCGAGTAATTTTACGGTACCAGCAGCGAGGTTGCGGGGATTGGCATAAAGAGGGAGATTATTTTTTTCTCTTTCCTTGTTGATGCACTCAAATTCCTGGTGGCTCATAAAAATCTCACCACGAATTTCGATCAATTCAGGGAATGATGAGCCTGGTAGGAATTGGGGCAACCCTTTGATGTGTAAAATGTTTTGAGTAACAATATCCCCCTCGACTCCGTTGCCACGGGTGGTGGCGGTAATTAGTTTACCGTGTTGATAAGTCAGGGAAATCGCAACTCCATCAATTTTGGGCTCCACTACATAAGTTAGATCACCAGTGCCAAAAATCCGTTGCAGGCGCTGATCAAATTCAAAGAACTCCTTCTCGTCGTAGGTGTTGTCCAAACTGAGCATCGGTTGCAGGTGGCGGTGTGATGTAAATGCTTCCAGACGGTCATCTCCCACATCTGGTTTGGCATCCTGTTCTTCTCCTTGCTCTGTTGCTGCAAAAAGCCCGAGTGGATCAAGTTCTGCCTGAAGGTTATCCAGTTCTCGTTTTTTCTGATCGTATTGCTGGTCGGAAATTTCTGGCTGGGTCTGACGGTAATAAAGTTCGTCGTGATGTTGTATTTCGGCCCGTAATTCCTCGAGCCTCTGAGATTTTTCTTTACCGGATTTCGACATGCTTACGCCTTAATCACGCTCGAGCACGCCCTTTCCATCCGGTCAAGTGCCTGCTCCAATAAATTTCGTGAGCATCCTAAATTTAGCCGTAGAAACCCGGGTGCTCCAAAGTCTGAACCATCGGAAAGTCCGATTCCATTTTCCTCAAAGAAGTGATGAGGATTATCGGTGCCCAGTTTTCGGGCATCAATCCAAAGTAGGTAAGTGGCACTGGGAGAGTAGGGCAAAAGTCCGTCCATGCTTTGCAATCTAGACATAGCATAGTCCCGGTTACTACGAAGGTAGGTTAGCAATGACTGGCGCCATTCTTCCCCATCTCTGTAGGCCGCCTCGGCGAGGTGGAAACCCATAGCTGCTGGGTCGGGCACAATTCCGGCCATGGCTCTTTTGAAACGAAGGCGGAGGTTTGAATTAGAAATGATCGCAAAGGAACACCCAAAGCCCGGAAGGTTGTAAGTTTTGCTCGGTGCCATCAGGGTGATGGTGTGTTCCGCCGTTTCGGGGTCCAAATTGCCTAAAGGAATGTGAGTCAGGTCGCTTTCGAGTAAGAGATCACAATGAATTTCATCCGAGCAGATTACCAATTCCCTGTCCCTTGCCCACCTGGAGAAATGATCCAGTTCCTTGCGGGTAAAAGCGGTACCCACTGGGTTGTGTGGATGGCAAAGCATAAAAAGATCTCCCGCTTGCGTGGGAGTCTCTTCCATCAGTTCAAAATCCATGGTAAAACGATCACCATCGAGCTTGAGCGGAAGTTTGGTGCATGATAGATCAAAATTTCCGGGGGCGGAAAGAAATGGAGGATAAACCGGAATATGAGTAATTGCCTGTCTTGCCTGACCTTGCTGCATTCGGCAACAAACATTGAGGGCACATACCATGCCGGGTAGCCAAACCAGCCAATTTGGTTCAATTTCCCAATCGTACATGGACCGGCAATGATGGACCACCGATTCGATCAAGCCCGGGTGTGCTTTGGCATACCCATAGTTTCCAAACTCCGCTTCCTTGCGGGCGGTTTCAATCACTGATGGAGGTGCACGGAAGTCCATATCGGCCACCCACAATGGAATTATGTCCTTTCCGGTATATTTCCCCCACTTTAAACTGGGCCTTGCCCGGCGGTCCGGACAATCATCAAACCAAGTTTCAATATTCAATCAAATACTCCCCATCAGGATTCAGAAATTTTTACTACTGCCAGGAATACAGGTACTTAAAAGTGAAGTAATTGAGTTCAGCTTCAAAGGTTCTTTGGTATTCAAAACTGACCCCGTGTACCGCATCAAACCACCAGGTAACTGCCGCATCCGCAGTGAATTCATTTTCCCCGAATTCTGACCACAATCCCAAAAACCTGCCTCCTAGATGGACTGATAAGGAATTTGAAAATTGTATTTCTGATCCTAGTAACAAACTCCAAGTGAATCCGTCTTTACCTAGACGGATGGGTCTTTCATCATCGAGATATCCCACACCCGCTCCAAGGTAAGGAATGAGCAGGGCAGATCGTCCACCAATCCCATTGAAATGAGCGAGGTAATCCAAGCCCAAGTTCCATGAGGATGCATCGGATCCATTTTGTTCCATCGTTCCATAATCGAGGTAGACCCCGATGTCGGAATTCGATCCGTTCGGTGCCTGAGCAGTGAGTCGGAGGAAATCTGCTTCCCGGTCGTCAGACCCACTTTCTGCAATGCTATATCCAAAACCAAGAAAATATTCCCCAAGGCGGGACTTAGCAGTGGCGGTAACAGCGAAAAGAAAGAAAAGAAGAGCGAGGTTTTGGAGAATTTTCATGCGGTATATGAAATCAGGCAGTTAGTTTCCGTCAATCGACAACTCCTTGGGCTAAAAAATCTAGAGTCCGTTTTCCT
Organism: Opitutales bacterium; assembly: GCA_900299365.1. Classification (GTDB taxonomy): domain Bacteria; phylum Verrucomicrobiota; class Verrucomicrobiia; order Opitutales; family Seribacteraceae; genus Chordibacter. The sequence continues at coordinate 1,318 of OMJS01000170.1, read as the reverse complement.
TTGTTCTTTTGTCATAAAATAAGCGAAGAAAAAGCAAGGTGGATAGGGTGACAAGAGCCATTGATACCCAGGCAACCCCCGAGTATCCAAGAATGCTAAGTAACCAATATCCAAGAAAAGGAGCCAGACCCCCGCGTAAACCAGTAAGGGCAACATGAGCTCCCATATACCTCGCCTCCATGCCTGACGGAGCAAGCTTAGTGACCCATAGACTCCAAGCAATTTTGGAACCTCCAACTCCGACTCCGGCAAGGGCGGCTCCTAGAGAGACTCCCAGGATTCCATCGGCATGGAAATAGACTAGTGTAGCAGCAATAAGAATAAGGTTTAGTGAGATCCGAAAAAAAAGAAAGCGTATACGGTCAAACAGTTCCCCCCATAACCTAGAGCTGATAATCCGAGCGATTGAAAAGATAACCACCGTGACTAATGCAATTTGTTCGTTGCTCAATCCAAGCCCATCTGAACCTCCGAGGTATTCAATCCTTAACGGGAGGGTCATAATGATGCCCAGTCCCATAATCATCCAAGCAAGGAGCATGCTGGAAAATAAACGATCTTCCTTTAGCAGTACGAAACTATCCCAGAGCCCATGTGCTCGTTCCCCCTTCCTTATTGGCTCTGAAGGAATGAGAAAAAGTGCAGTTGCCGAACCAAGCGATACCAAGCCCATAATCCGGAATATCAAACTAGGTTCGGCCCATTGTGCATCGAGATAACTTCCCCCGCCATAGGATAAAATCATACCAATGGATGCGGAGAGAATGAAGTTCCAAGATAACCTTTTTCCTCGCTCTTTTACACCATAATTCTGGGCATATACCTGAATCATAAATGCGGGCAATTGTGAGAAGCAGACTTGGGCAAGAAAAAGGGCAATTGCGAGTATCCAAATATTGTTAAAATACCCTGACCAAAATAAACAAGTAGCAGAGATAAGCATGAGTAAGGCACAAAACTTACTTGCGGGAATATGCGACCAAACAGCCGCGCGTTGCATTGTGGGAACAAGGAGCAAGCCTGCTGAGACTCCTGAGGCAAGGATCGCTTTGATGGTATCGGGTGCCTCTAGAAAGCGGATCGCAATGAGTATAGCAAATGTACCAAAACCAACTTCAAGGATTCCTCCGAGCGAGCTATTTGTCAAATCTAGCACAAAGGTGCGTCGGGCAAGGGGATTATGTTTTATAGATTCTGGCACGAAAATTCAGGTCAAAGATACAACTAATGATTTAAAAAGTATCAGAGATCGAATTAATAAGCCTTGTTTCATTGAAAAAGGTAAGGTTTGTTGGATTCTGCTTTTTGAACACTGATT
>OMJS01000169.1 GCA_900299365.1 Opitutales bacterium | reverse complement strand
TATCTGGAATCAAGCAACTTCAAAATCCTGTGGCTCAACCGACAGTTGGAATCACAAAGAAATGATTGGAACATAGAACATCATCCCAGGATGAGGCATCTCGCGGATCTTCTTTTTTTTGATGAACAATATGAATTATCAGAAAGATGGTACCGCAGGGCCTTGGATATTGATCCTCAGGATCCATATGTCCTCAACAACCTCTCGTGGCTGTTGAGTCAGGTTCATGAAAAGGATGAATACCTTCTTGCGGAAAGCATCCGCCTTGTCGAAAAAGCCCTACAAAAAAAAGAGGCAGCGTTTATCTGGGACACCGCGGCTGAAGTCTACTGGAAATCAGGGAAAACTGATGCGGCAAAGAATGCCGCTCAAAATGCTTTGCTGCTGGCAGAAAATGTAGAGGGTATATCTAACCATCAGGGTATTGAATATTATCACCGACAACTAAAAAAATTTTCAGAAACCGTATTTGCCCCATGAATCTTCTATTCGATTGAGATTGAAGTTAGTCCGAATGAACTTCTTTTTCCTTTGAAAGGCTTGTATCCCAGTGTACTGAAAGCATCCGATCCGGGTTCAATTTTCGCAGGGACCGACAAAGCTGATGATGAACGGTCACGGCACCTCCCTGAGTCAGATATCCCTGGATGGGATCCCCTTGTTTGGGTAGACAGCATTTGGCAAGACGGGTATTGACTCTCGCCGTTCCTTCCACAATAAGATGATCTCCCTTATAAACAGTTTCCCTGAATATTTTTTCTTGCAACCCCCCAGATTCCTGAGCTGAGACCTCGCCTCCTGTCTCTGCCGGACCTTCATTAACCGAGGGGCCAACCTCTTTTGATTTTTCAAGGAACCAACCTGACAATTCCTCACATCGAATGCTTCCATCGCCAATACAGAATAGGATATGTTCAAAGGACTGGTTTTTTCTGGTTCGGCACTCCTGATCCATCTTTCCGTCCCGGATCATTTTGCTGAGGTTGAGTCCGTTTCCTCGAAATTCTTTTTCCAGCATTTCGGTTCCCTGCTTTCTACAGGTTTCACGATGCTGTTCCAAGAGGGCATGCTTGATTTTGTTGCGGGCATGACGGGTTTTTACCAAATCCAGCCATTCCTTTCGGGGAACCTGTTTGGTGGAAGTCATGATTTCCACCGTGTCTCCGTTTTCAAGTGGAATTTCCAGTTTGGTGATGGTTCCATTGGTTTTGGCCCCTACGATCCGGTTGCCGACTCCAGTATGGATCGCGTAGGCAAAATCAATCGCCGTCGCTCCACGGGGAAGTTCGAAGATATCCCTTTTGGGAGTTCTGACAAAAATTTTGTCGGAATAGAATTCAAACCCCGGTTGAAAATCTGATTTTTTTTCAATTTTTTTTACAGAATCCGGCAGACTCTCATTCGACTGCATTTCAGGATTCTTTTTTTTTCTCGGATGACTCAAATCCTTTCCGGGATTATTTTCCCCAGGTGAGTGGGGAGAATCCGATGAAGACTTATAAAGCCAATGAGCAGCGAATCCATTTTCTGCAACCCGATGCATTTCTTGGGTGCGTATTTGGATTTCCAGAGGTTCTCCCTCATCATTTAAAACTGTGGTATGCAATGACTGATAACCGTTTGGTTTAGGTTGAGAAATATAATCTTTGTAACGTTCATCAATCGGAATCCAGCGTTCATGGATGTAACTCAAGGCAGTGAAGCAATCCCTCACATGTTCAACCAATACCCTGAAACCCGTCAGATCATGGATCTTTTCAAAATCATCATCGACGCGTTTTAATTTTTCAAAAATCGAGTAAAATCGTTTGTAACGTCCCTGAACCTGATGTTTCAACCCCGCTTCTTGGAGCATCTTCTGAATCTCCTGAAGGGTTTTATCAACCAGCATTCTCCGCTGATCCCGTTTCCTTGCCACCAAACGTTTTAGATCCGCATACTGTTCAGGCTGAAGTATTTGGAAAGCACGGTCCTCCAACTCGGATTTGATCCAGAAAATACCGATTCTGCTTGCTAGGGGTGCATCAACGTAGAGATTGATCCATGCGGATTGCTGTTTTTCTTCATCGTCTAAAGGCTCCGGCCATTCCAGTTTTTGCATCCTCAGGGCAAGGTAGACACTAACCAACTGTACATCAGACAGGAGGGAGGCGATCATCCTGATGGCAAGATTTGCCTGTTTTTCAACCTTTGGTGTGTTAGAAACAGTTGAAACCTTCTGCAGCCTGAAATAATGAGGAAGTGCCTCTTGAAAAATTTCATTCGAAGCCTCCTCTTCAGATCGGTGATCCGCTGAAGTCTTACAGTAGGACGGAAGTGTTTCAGGATTTTGATAGAGATCAAACAGGAGTGCCGCTACCCAGAAAGGGCGGTCTGGAGATAAGCGGGCAAGTTTATCATTCAGTGATGACCTAATCCTTGAATCAGGCTCCCGACGTTCCCAGTCGTCTATCAGAGGGCGGAGTTGAGGATGCCCAAGTACATTTTGTATTATCTGAGGCTTTTCAGCCTTTTTCCATTGCACATCATCTCCCATGAGATATCCCGCTCAAGAGCTTGATTGCATCGGTCAATCCGGTTGATGAGATTCCCGGATCGATTCTAAAGAAAATGTAATTTCTTCAAATTGGTGAACAGAACTTCAAATTTAACCAATTCGCTTACTCGATCTGCCAGGTGACTTAAAAATCATCTCTAGAACTGGTTCGTTTTAAAATAAGTATACAGCTTGATATCAATTCCATCACCCTTTTCCGCAG
>OMJS01000168.1 GCA_900299365.1 Opitutales bacterium | reverse complement strand
GTGCAATCATATGACCAGGACTTTAAAACACAAAACCTACCCACCTCGACTATATCCTCCCGACCATCCAGCGAAGATTTTTTCGATACTCAAAAAAGAGGCTGGGTCCTACGCCAACTTTCCCAGGCATCCACTGCCCTGTTGGTTGAGCTGGAACTGGACAACCAACCATACTTTATTGAATTTACCCTCTCCAGTAAACCTTTTGAAGAATCGTGGCTGGAAATTGATTCGACCCTGCTAAGACAGGGGGTGGTATTGTCACTTACCTCTTTGCTTATCCTTGGGACGATGTTTTTTCTGATGTCCCGAAAAGTCTTGGTAAAGGAAAGATTATTACTCGAAAACACCAAGGTTCTACAGCAAACCAATGAAGAATTATCCCGGGCTTACAAAACAACCAGCCTAGGGGCAATAACTGGTCATTTAATGCATGCATTAAGGGGACACCTGACCACTCTAAAAAGTTTAGCAAGTAACGAGGAAAATCTCCAAACAAACATAAAAAGAATCCAGGACCTGGTCCAACAGACCCTGGGGACTATAAAGGACAACGATGATGGGGTAATTTCCTACACCCTTTCGGTCGAAGAACTGCTACAAATCGCAAAGGAAAAATTCCTGGAACACAATCCCGGTGCGAAATGTGAAATACTCAACTCTGAATTTCTTGGTGAAACCGTCAATAATCTGCATGCAAATTTGACATTGGCCATATTAGCCAACCTTTTTCAAAACTCGGCAGATGCAAAAACGGATGTGCTTGTGTCTATATTATGTGACAAAGAGGGACCGTCCCTTACTATTGATATTTCCGACAATGCGGGTGGTATATCCGGTGGCGTCAAACCTCTTCTTTTCTCTCCGGTTAATAGCACTAAAAAGAGAGGGTCCGGCATTGGACTTGCACTATCTAAACAACTTGCCGAAAGCATGGGGGCAAGTTTATCCCTGGTTGATTCCAACACCACAGGTACTTGTTTCCGCCTATCCATAATTTTGGCGTGATCGATTTAACCGCAACTTGTTGCCGAGTTTTTGATTCATTAATAGAATAATTTATGCGAAGCACGAATTCTCAGTTTATGATCAATCTTCGATGCTCCGCCTTATTACTTTTACAGGCTGTTCTATCTTTGTCTCTTTGGTCACAGACAATTCCGGTCACTCTGGAGTGGAAGAGTATTACCAACGGAGTAATCTTTTCTTCCCCCGTGATTGATGAGAGCGGAGTCGTTTATGTTGGGTCAAATGATAACAACCTGACCGCTTTTAATTCCGACGGTTCAATCAAGTGGACTTTTACCACAGGAAACTGGGTGGATTCCTCCCCTGCCCTGAGTAAGGATGGAAATACGGTTTATGTAGGTTCATGGGACAATTCTCTCTATGCAGTAAATTCCGTGGACGGTAGGCTCGCTTGGAGTTTCGAAACCAATAGCTATATCACCTCCAGCCCCGCGGTTGATCTGGATGGGAGAATTTACTTCGGCTCTATGGACTCGCTTTTTTACGCCGTCGAAAGTAATGGATCCCTGGCTTGGGAATATTTTGTGGGGCAGCCCGTTTTTTCATCCCCTGCCATTGGGGGGGATGGCACTCTTTATTTTGGGGACGAAAATGGCACCCTCCACGCACTCAACTCAGATGGCACAGTAAAATGGACCTATGAAGTCGAGGAAGTTGCAGACACTAACCGGTCTATCCTCTCCTCCCCGGCACTCGATAATTCCGGCAACATCTATTTTGGAAGTGGTAACGGATACTGCTACAGTCTGTCAGATGATGAGACTAATGCTTCCCTAAACTGGAAATATGAAACCGGAGACCGGGTAGACTCCTCCCCGATACTTGGTATCAATGATGAAGTAATATTTGTATCACGCGATGGATATATGCGCTCCTTACCCACCTTCTCTGCAACCTCTGAAAATTTGCCCAACTGGGAAGTTTTTACCGGCGATGTTTTTTACAGCAGTCCGGTAGTGGACGAAAATGGTAGAATCTATGTAATAGGCTACACCGGCGCGGGCGAAAATCACTTATTTGCTTTTGATGCCAACGGGACCAAAGCATGGGATAGCAATGTAAGTTCCCCTCCCTTTGAAATCGAATCAATAGTCGATTCTTCCCTTCTTCTAAGCGATAATGGAAAACTTTACTTTGGATGCTTCGACAAAAATCTTTACTGTATTAACCTCGGAGTGGAGCCGGCAGATTCTGATTGGCCCATGTTCGGGCGGACTCTGCGTAGAGACGGTGACTGGCCAGCTCACAACCTGACCCTTTCGATCTCTAACAGCACAGGCGGATCGGTTTCCGGTGAGGGAACTTATTACCAAGGATCCTCCGTATCCATATCTGCCGTTCCGGATACGGGATATTCATTTGCCAGTTGGTCGGGGGGCGGGGTCAGCGACCCAAACGCATCCGCAACCACAGTTAGCATGTCCGAACCACGAACAATTTCCGCGACTTTTTCCCTCAACTCATATGATCTTACTGTGCAGCCAG
>OMJS01000167.1 GCA_900299365.1 Opitutales bacterium | reverse complement strand
AGTAGCAATAATTACAACCTTTGCCTCGTAGCTTTTTTCTCCGGAGAAGAGAATTTTCCGGTCCCCGGAAAATTCGACCCTGTCAATAAATGCATTCTCCACACGAGCACCAAACCGAGTTGCCTGTTTTCGCAAATTCTCCATCAATTCATAACCATCAATTCCTTCAGGAAAGCCGGGAAAATTTTCCACTTCTGAAGTGGTGGTGAGTTGACCACCCGGTTGCTTGCCCTCGAGGATGAGAGGGTTGAGGTTTGCACGGGCTGTATATATACCCGCAGTGAAGCCGGCACAACCAGTTCCTAAAATAATTACATTTTCCATATTGTACTAGATTTCAGAGATAAAAGATTTACTCATTTGAGAAGGTTTAAGGTGGCGATCATGGCAGAACTTTTCGTATTGGTCGAGTAGATGTCTTGGTTTGATACACATTGTCATTTGCAAACTTTCTTGCGTAAGAAAGAATTGGGACCCATTCTTCAGCGGGCAGAAGATGGAGGAATAAAAAGAATGGTCACCATTGGTACTTCTGCGGATGACTGGGAAGATTACCAAACCATTGCCCAAAAATTTCCTAACAGAATTGATTATTCGGCCGGATTGCACCCTGGATATGTCGACCAAAATTGGGAGGGTCAATTATCGTGCTTAGAAAATTACTGGGTTTCGGGAAAGGCTCCTGTAGCATTGGGAGAAATTGGACTGGATTATTTTCGATTGCCCAAAGATGGGGAGCAGGCTGAGAAAATTATTTTTTGGCAGAAAGAGGCGTTAAGGAAGCAACTAGGTATTGCCCGTGAGCTCGCTTGCCCGGTGATCATTCATTCACGGTCAGCGTTTGATGATTGTGTCAGGGAAATTGATCATTCGGGAGTGGATTGGAAGAAGGTGGTCTTTCATTGTTTTACCGAGGGAGTTGGGGAGATATCGCAATTAATCGAACGGGGAGGGAGGGCATCCTTTACCGGTATAATTACCTTTCCCAAAAACGAAAAATTATTGGAGGCAGTTAAATACCAAGGACTGGAAAGATTGATGATCGAAACTGATAGCCCATACCTTGCACCAGTTCCTCATCGTGGTAAAAGAAATGAGCCCTCCTTTATTTCTCAAATTGGAGACTTTCTGGGAAATTTGTTTGGCCAAAGTATTGAGCAAATTTGCTGGGAAAATTCTCTTAAGTTCTATTTTAATTAGACTTTATTGGTTAAGAGATTTAATTTGCTGGAAATCTTGTGTTATTTAATCAAATTCCTTTAAACCCTATACTTTTCTATGAATTCTCAAAATGAAAACGAGCTTTCAGAAGTTAAAAAACGTATTTTAGCCAGAGAAAAAGTACAGCAAGAAATGGATGACTTGCGTGCCAAAATAAAAGAACTTCGAGAACAAGAAAACATTGGAAAGAATGTAAATCAAGACATTGAAGCATACCTTGATTATTTAAAGGTTCTAAAAAAAGAAAAAGATTCAATAAGAGAAGGCAATCACACAGCATTCCTTGATGCTAAAAAAATAATAGCCCCCAAACTTAATTACGGGTCCAAGAAAGAGGAGGTATTATCTAAAATCAAAGAATTTGCCAAAGAGATCAGAACAACAGAAAAAGCACTTACAGGGGGAGGCTTGGATTCTTCCCAGCGTGCGGAAATCGATTTACTGCTCAAAGAAACTAAAGTGAAACACCAAGAAGCACTAATGGAGTTGAAATCTATTGAGCAATTCAATCATACTAGATTTTTGGAACAGAAGGAATTAAACGAAACTAATAATCTTCAAGAAGAAAATGTAGGAGCATCCACCCAAGAGAGTAATCTTGAAAATACATCCACCAAGGATTTAAAAATTACGCCACCTCCAGTTAGAGAATCTTCAGAAAATTCTGAATTTAATCCACCACCAATGATTTAATAAGCAGATCTGAAGGAATTTGAAAAATGAGATTAATCATTTCGTTCTTCAGCGACAATCGTTACCTTAGCCCTACCACCGGCAACCAGTGATTTGGCCCGCCCAATTGCCTTGGCCGTTGAGAGAGTTGGATTGCTTGGAACGAATGGGAAAATATTTCTTCGGTTCATTCGGGAAAGAACGCCCGAATTTTTGAGGATTCGCAGACAATCCTTACGGACTTCGCACAAAATGACATGACAGTCTTTCTCTTTGAGGTATTCCAGGAGCTCTTCGAGTGCCAAGACCGATGTGGCGTCCATATGGTGAGCATTGAGCATCTTTAGGACTAAAACTTTTTGATTAGGATCTTCCCCAACCCGCCTAATCTGTTCGTAAAATAAATCGGCTGCGGCAAAAAACAGCTCACCTTCCACATGTACAATAAAGACTTCAGGTTCCGCCCTTTTGGTGTTCACGGAGGCTTCGGTAAGGTCGCCCTCTTGGGTATACCCATATTCAACGAGTTGCGGCTGAGCGACTTTTCTAAGAAATAACAAAATAGAGGTAATTACTCCGCAAAAGATAGCCAGCTGTAAGGAAAAAATAAGCCCAACAATCAAGGTGATTACAAAGGTTAAGGCATCGGATCGGGTGGCTCGGGCAACGGTCTGAATCTGTCGGAATTTCACCAAAGACAGGCCAATAAAAATAACCAAGGTGGCAAGTGAGCAGATAGGAATAAACCTTACAAAATCATTCAGGGCAAAGACACCAATTAGAATGATCAGTCCGGTGAGAAGATTGGCAGTATTGGACTTGGCTCCACTGGCAACACTCAAAGTTGAACGGGTTAGGGAACCAGAAGCTGGCATGCCTGAAAACAGACCACAACCCAGATTACCCATCCCGATTGAGAAGGTTTCTTGGTTGGTATCAATTCGACCACCCGCTCGGGCTGATAGGGATTTACCGATGGAAAGACCTTCGAGTAAACACAACAAACACACTGCGAGCGAAGTGGAAAAAATCAGGGATCCATGAACTGAGACCAACTCTGGACTGGGCAATACAAACAGATCATTGCTTAGGGAAAAATTCTCTAGGCAAACCACTGGCATACCAAGGCCAGACATAAAATTACCGGCAATCGATGCTACAACAAGTGTACCGGCAACGCTGGGCAAAGAAGGTGAGAAAAATTTAAGAAACAGGTAAATGGAAGTAGTGATTGCACTGAGAATAACAGCAGGTAGAGAGATAAGTTCCAGATGAGTGATCAGAAAATGAAGGATACCCAGAAAAGTGGAGGGGGGTGTCTCATCGGTGGTGGAAATTCCCAAAACATGGCGCCCTTGATTAGCGATAATTAGACATGCGGCTGCAGTTATATAACCGGTTATTACCGTTCGGGAAACAAATTGTACAACAAAAGATACCCGTAACAGACTTGCAACAATTAGAAACAGGCTGGATGTGATTAGAATGACCGGAAGGAGCATCAATGCAGATGCGGAGGCCAGGCCATTTTGTCCAATCAATCCGGACCCTGCAAATGCCCCGAATAAAAGAACCGCAGTTGCATTTGTGGGCCCTAAGGTAATGAATTTTCCACCACCAAAAATTCCTCCCATTAATGCCGCAATGGCAGAGCCCAGAAGTCCATAATGTATAGGCAGGCCTGCAACCAAGGCATAAGCCATACCTTGGGGTATAGCGAGGAGGGCAACATTTATACCTGCCTGCAGATCTCCTTTAGAAAAATTCCGAAAGATAAGAGACCGTAGACCGGGGGCTTGGGGAATAAAAATATTGCTTAAAATTTTAAAGGAATTTTCCGACATCTGCTAAAATTCGATTTAGGCCTCTGGGCAAAAAGAAAATAATCAGTCAATCAGTTTGCCTCCCGGTAGAGGCGGTAAGATGACTTACAAGAAAGCCACTGTAGGTTGGCGTCTTCGTATTGCTTTTTCGCTTCAAGTACAATTTGTTTGATCTTATTAAATTTTTCGAGGTTTTTTCCCTTGGTACTTGCTAGGTTGGACTCGGAGATATGATCAAAAGCAGCTTGCTGAAGTTCCTTTTTTTGCTGCAGTAAACCGGCGACCGCTGTTTTCATTTCATCAATAGCTGTAACTACCTGTTTTTCCAGTTCCTTACTGTTTTCCAGGATATTTTTTTCTACCTGATTGCGGGTAAATTCATTGAGGGAATTATCAAGACGCATGGACTTTAACTGATCCAAGATATCAGCCAATTGTGAAACATTGCTAAAATCACGGATTGGCGGGATATGAAGAAATTCCTTGGGATCTAATTGTTCTTTATGAATTTCATCTATTCTTAGCAGGTGCTCCTTAAATTGATTGATATCATCATCCAATTGCATAATTTCTGAGCGTATAGCCATGACTTCCACACTTTCTTCAGGAGTACCGTTTATTTCTTCTTGAATGATGATTTTAAGGTCTTCCATTTGGGTCTCGAGTTTCCTGAATTTTTCTAATTTTTCGATTAAACTAGTGGGTAGGGGAGAGTCTGATGACTCGAGTGTGATGAGCCGGTTATAATTCCTAATTATCAATTCAGAGAGTAGATTTGCTGCCCTAGTTGAATGTCCTTTGCAAATAATTTCCATAGACCCGGATGATCTTGGACGGATTGAAATCAGAGACGATAAAATTTCGATTTCGTTACCTTCAAGCAGTTCACTGGTGAAAGGTCTCAAGATAAGATCTTTGGCAATTGGACTTTTGTTTAACTCTTCAAAAAGAGAGGAATGAAATTTTTCAGAATCGAGTGATTCTTGATGAAATGAGAGGGCATAATCATCTACAATATCTGAGTTTAGAATCAGCGAAATCTCGGCCCAAGTGGTAGATGTATTTTTTTCTGATTCTGTGGCTTCATCGGATGATGAAGGTTTTTCCTCAACTAGTGCAACAAGGGAGGATTCTGCCGTTTGTTTTATATCATCCAGATAAGAGGCATAAAAAAATACCGCAATGGTCAGAATGATTAGTGCGATACACTGCCAAGGCTGCATATTTTTATCAAAACTAAGAATGCACATTTTGGCAACCCAACGGTTTATTAAAATTGATCAGTCATTGACTAAAATGAAAAAGCCCATTCCATTGGTTGTTGTGTCTGACAATTCTGTATCCTTTGAATTTTCGCAAAAACTGGTTGGTGTGCAGAAAAACCTATACTCCTTTATTCTGAGTTTATTACCAAATCGAAGCGATGCGGAAGATATTTTGCAGGAAACCAACCTCATCCTTTGTCAAAAATCTAAAGAATATAACCCAGAGGGAAATTTTCGTTCGTGGGCCTTCAATATAGCTAGGTACCAAGTGCTTGGCCATCTGACTAAAAAGAAACGTAGCAAGATTTACTTTAGCAATGAGCTGGTTGAGACCTTGGCCTGTGAAGAATTTGATGGGCGTACTCATCAACTTACTCAGCGTGCTTTGCAGATTTGCTACGAATTACTACCCGAACATATGAGAGAAATCTCCCGTTTGCGCTTTAAGGAAGATCTTTCGATGAAAGAAATTAGCAAGATAATAAGCCGGCCGGTTGGGGCAATCTCGGGTACCCTCTTCCGCATACGACAAAACCTGATTCAGTGTGTCCGTCTCAAGATCCCTAAATTAGAGGCGGATAGCGAGTTATAAAAAATTTCAAAAACCTGTATCATTTTGTGAATAAGTGCTAATTATGCACAGAGAATATCAATATGAACAAAGAAGTTAGAGAGGAACTCGGTCGATTAACTTCCCTATTGTTGGATGGGAACATTGCCGAGAATGAGCACAGAAAATTATCCGATTTGCTGAAAGAATCTTCGGCCAACCGCAAAGAATATTTAGAATATATTCGTCTCGAATCTCTCCTTCATTGGGAATCCGAAGATGTTGCCTCTGTTGAGACACCCAAATTAGTAGAAGAGGTGCCTATATTTTTCCGTTTCCCATTTTGGATTGGTTCCGTAGCAGCTATTTTTTTGGCCATGTCCGCAATTTGGTGGACCAATCAACCTACCAATTCCGTTAATTCATTAATAGGTAGTCACAATCTTAACCCCATGTCTTCCATCTCCAAGAGCGGTGGTGATGTATTGGCAAAAGAACAAAGTTCCCAGAGGTTGTCGCGGTCTTCTGGGCAAAAGAAATTTGTTACATCTCTATCCTCTATGATGTTGCATGATAAAGCAAAAAGAGCGATCTCACATTACCTCAGTGCTGATTCATCGCATGGTGGAGTTACCGAATATTTTGGTCCTGTTAAGCGATGGAATCGTTTGCACGCATTGTTGACGCCTGCAGAAAACGGAATACTTCCAGCCTCTGGATCTACCATGATTGGTTTTGAAAAGATGTTAGTGGACATGGAAAGTCAAAAAGCAGAGATTGAGGAAACCATTCAAGTTTTAGATGTGCGTGAGGCGGTAAAAGGTGTGTCAGGGGACAACGCAAGAATATTTGCAGCTGTAAAATTTAACCAAAGTTTTGGCGAATCTCAGGAAGGTGCTGAATTTAGTATCACCTTACAGGCTTTCAAAAAGGATGCAGATTCGTCATCTCATGAATTGGTCCGTACTGATGAGAAGTTGTCTTCGGACCGTGATCCGAGTACATGGAGTCAGGTAAGTTCGGAAATGATCATTCCAAATGATGCTCAATTTGTAGTTGTATCCTTGACTGCCAGAAAATTTGGTCCTGACGCAGTGCTGGCAAATACAAGTTCCTATTATGCTGACGACCTTGAACTCTTTCTTTCCTTTGATGAAAAAACTACGATTGGACCCATCTAATCTTAGGACGCATCGATCATAATTCAAAAAAACTTTTCTGGAAATAAGATAGTATTTGTTGACTTACCAAAGTTGCATCCATTGGCTTTGGTTGATGAAGCCAATCTTTGTTGCCCTCTGTTTGTTCTTTTTTGGTAAAATATTTACTCTGGGTGCTGATTGGCCAACTTATGGTGGTCTGCAAAACAACCACTGCTCAGATGAGCGAACCTTGCGTTTGGATTGGGGGGATGAAGAACCAGAACTTTTATGGAAGCACGATGTGGGACTGGGATATTCTTCTGTAATTGAAGCAGAAGGTCTTGCATACACACAGGGGTATAAAAGTGGCAAAAATACCCTCTATTGTGTGGATGCTGAAACGGGAAAGATCCAATGGACATATTCATACAATTCTGCATTAGGGGATAAATATTTTCAGGGAGGTAGTCGTTCCACCCCTACTTTCTTCCGAGGAAAGATATATTTACAGGGTCATGAAGGGCCCCTTTTTTGCCTAGATGCAAAATCGGGTGACCTCATCTGGAAAACTCACTTAGTTAAAGATTTTGGTGGTCGTTGCCCGACATGGGGATATTCCGGAGCCCCCTTTGTAAGTAATGGAAGAGTCATAGTACAAACAGGTAGTGCGAACGGTTCTCTGATTGCCTTAACTGCTGATACGGGAAAAGAGGTCTGGCGAGGAGGCAGTGCTCAGGCAGGTTATGCCAGTCCTTATCTTAGAAAAACTAATCCAAAAGAAATTGTTGTTTTTAACCAGGATGGTTTGTCTATTCACGATCAAAGGACAGGCCAAGAAAAAATTTCTTACAAACACCGTACTAGGTACGAAGTGAATGCAGCACAACCCTTAGACCTCGGTAGTAAAATACTAGTGGCGAGTGGATATGGAAAGGGTGCAGCACTGCTTGATTTACAAGACGCTCAACCTAAAGTCCTCTGGGAATCTGAGGGAGTGGCTTGCCAAATGGCCAGTCTGGTTTTTCGTGATAAATATGCTTACGGAATCCACGGACAAACAGGAGCCAATGCAAACCGAGCCACCTTATTTTGCTTGGATCTTTCCAAGGGTAGGAAGACTTGGGAAGAGCGTGGATTTGGTGTAGGCACGGTCATTCTAATCAATAACACATTGGCGGTGCTAAGTGATCGTGGAGAAATTGCATTGATTGAAGCGACTGCTGATCGCTTTAATGAAATGGCCCGTTTTCAAGTACTGGGAGGGAAGAATAATTGGACACCACCTAGCTATGCAAATGGCAGAATGTATTGTCGTTCAAGCACTGGTATGTGGGTGTGTTTGTCGATGGGAAAACCACAATAATCTAAAAATTTTTCCCAACTGATACCGCCATGCTGGTTTGACGTTAACCAAACTGAGATTAGCACTAATTGAAGTGATAACATGCAACATCTTCTAGGTTTATGAAATCCATTCAATTTCTAATATTTGTTTTAACCGCGACTCTTCTAGCAACCTCTTGTATTCGTTTAGCATCCCCTAAGCAGACTTTAATCAAAGCAAGCAGCACGGTAACTTTGGAGGAAAAATCATCGGACTGGTTATTTTGGCGGGGTGACTTGGGCATGGGGGTTTCCACTGAAACTGGCTTACCTCAAGAACTCAATGGTTCAAACCTTTGGACCTACGATATTCAGGGCGGGGGAATACCCGTAGTTGCGGGAAATAAAGTGTATCAATTTGGTTATTATGGAAGTGGGGAAGAGGTGGAGGAAAGTTTGACCTGTTTGGACATTGAAAGTGGTGAATTAATCTGGGATAAACGCCGCCCAGATTTTATCAGCGATATAGTCTATGATCGTTATGGAGTAGGGGCTGCCTGTGTGGATCCCGAAACAGGAAATATTTTTTTCCAGACTAGCCCCGGTTTGCTTACCGGTTTTTCTCCTGATGGATCGTTATTATGGGAACGTTCCCTAATGGAGGAATTCGCCAGATTAACCTTTCCCAATGGCCGCACGGGAGGACCTTGCGTAGATGAAGACTTAGTCATTTTACATGCAATCACCGCAAATTGGGGAACCAATGGACCGGCCAGAGATAGATTTTATGCATTTGATAAAACCACGGGGGAGTTGGTCTGGACATCAACTCCTGGAACCACGCCACAAGACAGCTCATTTGCCCCTCTTGTTTTTGAGGATCTTTCCGATGGTCGGCGGGTCTTTTACAGTGGAACTGGATGTGGGCATGTGGTATGCGTGAATGCTCGGACAGGTCAGCCATTGTGGCGTTTTAAAATGTCTCATGGGGGAGTAAATGCCGGGGTCGTACTTTATGAAGATCTAGTCATTGCGGTGCATGGCAAAGAAAATATAGATAGTTCACGGATCGGTCGAATGGTGGGAATTCGTAAACCAGACTGGTTGCCGGGTGTGGAAGACCCCATTTTGGAATTGGGTAAAGAAAACGAAGTTTGGCGAAATGAGGATATCGAATCTTTCACCAGTTCGCCCGTACTTTATCGAGACAGGGTATATATTTCGGTCAAAAAGGGTGAGCTATTTTGTAATGACGCTCAGAGTGGTGAGACTATATGGACATTAAAACTTGCTCCTGATCAAATCCATGCCGCTCCCACTTGGGCAGATGAGAAATTATATGTGCCCATGTTTGATGGTCATGTTTTTGTGATACGAGATACGGGTAACCAGGGAGAAATTCTCAATCAGATTGACTTGGGCAACCCTTGTCTAGCAGCTCCGGCAATTGCTCAGGGAAAAATTTTAATACAGGCCAAAAATAAGTTGTACTGTTTTGGTAATTCCTCGAAGCCCAAATCGTTCCGGCCAAAGCTGCCTGACAGCACTCCGAAGGCAGAAGAGGTGGTATCTTTGCAAATCGTGCCTTCCGAGTTTGCATTATCTGCTGGAAAAACTCAAAAATTTCGGGTGTTTGCCCTTGATTCAGCAGGTAACCGGATTAAGCAATTAGGAGATGGATTAAGCTGGGAAAAGTGGATTCCTCCCACAGCCAAAGTTCGGGCAGAATTGGACGGCAATTTATCAACCTCAGGTACTGGTAGCTTAACCGCATTGCCATCTGCAAAACTTTCTGCGGGTGCTATTAAAGTAAGCTATAATGGATTGAGTGCTGTAACCCGGGGCAGAATCCTCCCCGCTCTTCCCTATGAGGAAAATTTTGAAGATGGATATGTTCTTAATCATGTAGCTTCTGACGGGATATCCTTTTCCTATCCGCCATTGCCTTGGCTTGGTGCCCGTATGCGCTGGCAGGTCCAAGACCTAGAGGGAGAGACAGTCGCAGGAAATACTCTGGACCGGGTACTTTTTCAAAGAGCGATCAATTTCGTAGGTTCTTGGAAAGAAAGAGATTATGTCGTGGAAATGGATGCCAAAGTGGACGGTAACCGGAGAATAAAATCTACCATCGGTGTGATTAATCAAAGGTACATTTTTGCCCTAGTGGGAAATGCCAACACCCTGCAGGTGGTTTCCAATTACGACCGCTTCGAAAGATCTGTACCTTTTCCTATAGAAGCGAATAAATGGTATCGTATTAAAACACAGATCGATTTTCAGGACGATGGAACGGGCTTGGTTCGGGCGAAGGTCTGGTCACGAGAAACAGAAGAGCCAGAAGATTGGACTTTGGAGGAGATTCACCTCCGTCCGCACAAACAGGGTGCTCCCGGTGTCTATGCCCTTTCTCCGCAGAGTAAAAAGAAGGTATATTTTGATAACCTAAGTATCTACCGAAAGCCCTAAAAGGGCCGCTTCAATAACAAAAGATTGCAGATGAAATATAGTAATTTATTTATCCTCTTAACCGGCTCCTTAATCACATCTTCAAGCTTATTTGGAGAAGACTGGCCAATTTGGGGAAAAGACCAATCTCGCAACATGGTATCTCATGAGAAGGGTATTCTTTTTGAATTTCTTCCCGGTGAGATTGACGAGAATGAAAAGGTAGATTTAACCACTACGAAAAATGTCAAATGGGTGGCTAAGTTGGGATCACAAGCATATGGGAATGTAACGATCGGTGAAGGCAAGGTGCTGGTCGGCACTAACAATGAATCCGCCCGGGATCCGAAAAAAAAGGGAGACCGGGGAGTGGTGATGTGTTTCGATGAAAAATCTGGAGATTTTGTTTGGCAATTGGTGATTCCTAAACTGGGTGCCGGAAAAGTGAGTGACTGGGAATATATAGGAGTTTGCTCATCGCCCGCTATTGAGGATGGACTGGCCTATGTGGTGACTAATCGTTGTGAAGTTATCTGTTTGGACCTCGATGGCCTGACGGACGGAAATGATGGTCCCTATCAAGAGGAGGATATTTACATTCGGCCAAAAGGATCGCTTGATTCCTTGAATAACGAGATCGATGCCGATATTATCTGGCGTTATGACATGCGGGATGAACTAGGTGTCTTTCCCCACAATGTGACCAGTTCATCTGCCCTGATTGTGGGGGATCGTTTATTTGTTGCCACCTCAAACGGAGTGGATTGGTCCCATATCAATATTCCTAGTCCTCTTTCTCCTAGTTGGATCGCTCTCAACAAAAAGAACGGTGAATTAATTGGGGAGGATGGATCGGGAGCAAGTAAGGACGCTTTGCATGCTGCTTGGTCTTCTTTGACTTATGGAAAAATTGATGGTCAAGACAGGTTGTTTTGGGGAGGGACAGACGGATATTTATATGCCTATGCCAATGAAACCGAGCAGGACGAGGAAGGGTTTGATCTCTTTAATCCCCTATGGAAGGTGGATTGCAATGAACCAAGTTACCGAATCGATAAGGAGGGAAGAAAGATTCCCTACGCCACTCCTCCAGGACCCAGTGAATTGATTGCGACTCCGGTCTTATATGAGAACAAAATATACTGTTCTACAGGTCAGGACCCCGAGCATGGGGACGGGGTAGGGCGATTATCGTGCGTCGATGCCAAATCCGGTGATGTTCTCTGGAAAAACACGGACATTGGTAGGACCATTTCCACTCCCTCGATTTCCGATGGATTGATTTATCAGGCTGAGTACGCTGGTATTTTACACTGTCTTGACGCGGAGACAGGCGAGATTTATTGGACCCACGACTCTTACAGTCGAATTTGGGGATCGACTCTACTAGTCGATGGAAAGTTACTTTTGGGTAATGAGGATGGGGATCTTCTGATCTTTGATCATGGCAAGGAGTACAAAGAACCAGTTGCGATTAACTTAGGGGCACCGATATATAGCTCACCGGTAGTGGCGAACCAGACATTATATGTTTCGACCCAAACGCATCTCTACGCGATCGGAGAATAATGCTTAGCTAAATCAATAATCGCCACTCGGATAGGATGAAAATTTTTTGGGTAATCTTTTTGGCTCTTCTGGTTTTACACCAGGATTTTTGGAACTGGTCCAATGAAGATGTTTTTGCATGGGGCATGCCAATAGGTTTGTTTTACCATGCGTTCTTCTCCATTGCCTGTGCATGCTTGGGGGTCTGGGCGGTTCTTCGTGCTTGGCCAAAAGATTGGGAAAACTATGCCGAACAAACTACAGATGAAGAAGAGATTCCCTTGAACCTAGATCGGTAGGAGTTTTTTTAAATGAATGCTTTAGTCATCATTATTCTATACCTTTTGGTTCTCCTTCTTTTGGGGTGGGGGAGCAGTCGGCTTTTTCGTGGAACCAGTAAAGATTTTTTTGTCGCAAGTCATAGCATCGGTCCGTTTCTCTTGTTGATGAGTGTCTTTGGGACCACCATGACTGCTTTTGCCTTGGTCGGGTCCACTGGAAAATCATTTGAGAGAGGGATCGGAACATACGGCTTAATGGCATCAATCAGTGGGCTTATCCACATGGCAATTTTCTTTCTCATTGGCATTCGTTTGTGGGCACTTGGCAAAAGAAATGGATACCTCACTCAGATACAGTTCTTTCGTGAGCGTTTTGAGAGTCCCCGAATTGGATACCTACTATTTCCCATCTTGGTATTATTGGTTGTGCCTTATTTATTGATCGGAATTATTGGTGCGGGGAAAGTGATTGAGCCCGTCACTGCGGGAGCCTTTCCCGGGCTCTTCTCCAACCCCACTATCCCTGCTTGGTCTGGAGGTGTCCCTCCATGGCTGACCGGGTTGGTCATTTGCATGGTGGTGCTGACTTATGTTTTTATCGGTGGATCGAGGGGAGCGGCAATTGCCAATGCTTTTCAAACCGTTGTTTTCATGGGTATGGGCATAGTGGCATTTTATTTCGTGGTACAATCGCTGGGCGGGCTGGAAAAGGCAGGCTCTGTTCCCATGCGAATCAATGAAAAGGGGGAAATGGTACAAGATTATCATTTTGATAAAACATCCGGCCAGTTGATGGCTTATCAATCGCCCAAAAAAATAGGTGTGGTAACGGATTTTTCTAATTCCAATTTAACGGATAAACATCCTCACCTCTCTCGCGATACAGTTACGGTGGAGTTCAAAAAGAAAAACCCGAAAACAGGAGAGATGATTCCGTTTGAACGGGAAATTGGCATGCCTTTCATTACTTTTGTCACTTACTTATTTATTCCCCTAAGCGTGGGTATGTTTCCCCATCTATTCCAGCATTGGTTGACCGCCCGGAATGCTCGGGCTTTCAAGCTAACCGTTATCGCTCACCCAATTTGTATAATGATTGTCTGGGTGCCCTGCGTACTAATTGGTTCTTGGGCGAGTGGGCTTCTTCCACCCAGTATTCCACCACCTGCCGTTTTGTCTGCCATGCTCAGCTTGGTTGTGGGTGATCCTTTGCTCACCGGTCTGCTTACTGCTGGTGTACTGGCGGCGATTATGTCCTCTCTAGATTCCCAGTTTCTTTGCCTCGGGACTGTTTTTACGAATGATATTGTGGTCTACCGAGCGGGAAAAAATTCTATTTCGGACGGCCAAAAATTAAAAATCGCCAGGCTCTTCATTGTTTTGATTGTGGGAGCGACTTATCTGCTGGCAATGGCCTTAAAGAATGCCAATGTTTTCGACTTGGCAATTTGGTGTTTTAGTGGATTTGCTGCTCTTTTCCCGCTGGTTTTTTCGGCCCTCTATTGGAAGAGAACCACTAAATATGGAGCCATTGCATCTATTATTACCGCATTGATCACTTGGTCCTATTTCTTTCATCAGTCTGGATATGGGGGTGAATATTTTGTGGGCCCAGGAATTGTACCGGCAGCAATTTGTTTCGTTGCATCCGCAACTTCTTTAATTGTGGTGTCTCTATTCTCGGTTCCACCTGCAAAATCTACCATCGATCGATTTTTTCCGTCCCAGTCTTGATTGCGAATACTCAGCAATATGGCTAGTAAATAATTTGTTATGGTTAACGAAAAACAAATTACTGAGGCAGCTGAGCAACTTGATCATCATGTTGCGGAAATTATAAATTGGCACTTTTCAGAAAAGACCGGAAGTTCCTTTTGGTTAAATTGGGCGAAGGAACAAAGCTGGAATCCGCTGGAAGAAGTACACACCTTCGGGGATCTCTGCGCAAAATTCCCTTACTTTGAAGATGGCTGGCTGAGAGATCTGCCGAACGAGGTCTGGGTACCCAAGGCTTATGCCGGGCGGCCATTTAATATTTTTGAAACCGGTGGTACCACGGGTATGCCAAAGCAAAGAATCGGTTGGGATGATTTTCGATCCGATTACACGGAATTTTCCAAAACCTTAAATGACGAACACTTCCCTAGGGATCATTACTGGATGATGGTCGGCCCAACTGGTCCCCGACGCCTACGTTTAGCCATTGAGCATTTGGCAAATGAGCGGGGCTGTTCCTGTTACTTTGTTGATCTCGACCCTCGATGGGTCAAGCGATTGATCGCTACGCAACAATTTGATCAGGCTCGTGCATACATGGATCATGTGGTCGATCAAGCACTTACTATTCTCAAGCACCGCCAGGTAAGTGCATTGTTTACGACCCCAAAATTACTCGAGGCACTTGCCGATCGCCGAGACCTCGTCAAGGCAGGGATAAAAGGAGTATTTTGTGGGGGCACTACCATGGATAAGCAATATGCCCGTTTTCTAACCGAAGAAGTATGCGAAGATGGAAAGATCGGATTTGTTCCCACTTATGGAAATACTTTAATGGGACTGGCCCGTCATCGGCCATTCGGACCGGAAAATGATTATTCCATTGCCTATTATGCACCTCAACCGAGGGCGGTTCTCCGGGTGGTCAATTCAAAAGGTGAACCGGTTGAGTACGATCAATGGGGTAGGGTCGAACTGACGACCTTAACCAAGGAATTTTTTATGCCCAAGTTTTTGGAACGCGATGAAGCAATTCGCCGAAAACCATGGTCTGAAGCCCCGTGGGATGGTGTGGCGGAAATCCGTCCTTTTG
The DNA here is from genome assembly GCA_900299365.1 of Opitutales bacterium. Lineage (GTDB taxonomy): Bacteria > Verrucomicrobiota > Verrucomicrobiia > Opitutales > Seribacteraceae > Chordibacter. The sequence goes on along the minus strand of OMJS01000167.1, from coordinate 21,899 downwards.
GCGCAATGGAGAAAAAAATTGTGGAGGGAGTCTATTAGTTATTATGAAGACAATTCCTCACCTTCCAGCACTCAGGCTTGGCGAGCCTTACCAAAGTCTAAATCATTCAGAAGTCATCGACTACAGGGATGGAACTATCCGGGCTACGCTGAGTCAGGTAAATCCGGGTGTTATTCGAAGAGATCTGAAAAATATTAGTTCTGCCCGGGCGGCCCTACAGAAATTCACCTCCACTGAACTTTTAGATATTTGCAGAAAGGCCGGGGATGCATTTTTGAATGATAACCTACCGGTTGGAAATGACGGTTTGGGGCAGGGTCCCCAGCAATATATCGAGACACTTTCTTCCACGAGTGGTCTTCCCCATATCATGGTTCGTAAAAACATGGAAAAAATTCATTTTGCTTTGAGCAATATGAGTACCATTTTAAACGGCCTTACCCGCGGCTTAGACCTTGAAGTTTTGGACCGTGGATATGGCGAACAGTCCGGATCACCCGTTTGCTTTCATCCAACCACTAAGGCCCTTGGGCTGGTCATGCCGAGCAATTCGCCAGCGGTAAACTCCCTCTGGCTTCCTGCGATTCCATTGAAAATCCCCGTAATTATGAAGCCAGGAAAAGACGAGCCTTGGACGCCATATCGTCTGATGCAGGCCTTTATTTCGGCTGGCTGCCCAGCGGAAGCATTTGGATTTTATCCAACAGATCACGAGGGAGCCGCGGATATTTTACGGCTGTGTGACCGGGCTCTGATTTTTGGGGATAAATCAACCACCGATCAATATGCTGGAAATCCAGGTGTCCAAGTACACGGGCCGGGGTTTAGTAAGATTCTGATCGGGGATGACGAAATCGAAAACTGGGAGGATTACCTCGATGTTATGGTTTCTTCCATTTCCGAAAACGGGGGAAGAAGCTGTATCAATGCATCGGCAATTATTGTGCCCAAATATGCCCGTGAAATTGCCGATGCACTGGGTAAGCGACTTGGTCCGATAAAACCCATGCCCGTGGATGACCCAAGTGCGTTGTTATCCGGGTTTGCCAACCCAAAGATGGCGGATTGGATAGATTCTGCGATCGATTCAGACCTAGAGATAACCGGTGCTTATGAGGCTACTGCACCTCACCGGGATGGTCCTAGGTTAGTGAAAGCAGAAGGGGGTACATATCTACGCCCCACTATTGTAGCCTGTGACTCCATAGATCATCCATTGGCCAACCGCGAGTTTTTATGCCCATACGCCAGTGTGGTGGAAGTCCCTCAGATCGAGATGCTTGATAAAATCGGACCAACACTTGTGGTTTCTGCCATCACCAAGTCAGAATCATTCAAGAATGAACTCCTGCTTGATTCCCGGATCGAGCGACTTAACGTGGGTCCAATTCCGACCATGAAAATATCATGGGATCAGCCTCACGAGGGAAACCTGTTTGAATTTCTTTACAAGCGTCGGTCCATCGGGATGGCTGCATAAAAGAGCTCTTTTTTTCTTGATGAAAGAATGTTCCACCCCGGGTTCGTTCGATTCTCTTTTCTTTGACCCCAGTGAGCCTGTTTCACAGGAGGTGTTTTGGGGTAGTGGAGTTTCTTCCCGTGTGGGAGATTTTGCTCGGTCATTGGGTGGACATGCATTGGTGGTGACGGACAAAGGAGTGCTTTCGGCTGGTCATCCCACAAAAGTGATCCATTCTTTAAATGAAGCCGGACTGAAAACCGTTTTGTACGACCGAACGGTCCAGAACCCCACAGATCAAAGTGTACAAGCATGTGCCCGCGAGGTGGCATCCATGGGTATCGATCTGATTATTGGAGTGGGTGGGGGAAGTTCACTCGATACTGCAAAAGGGGCAAATTTTATTCTGACCAATGGTGGATCAATGAAAGATTACTGGGGAGTTGATAAAGCAAAGCATCCCTTGCTTCCTATGATTGCGATTCCTACGACCGCAGGTACCGGTAGTGAGTGCCAGTCGTATGCCCTGATCTCTGATGATCTTACTCACCGGAAAATGGCATGTGGAGATGCATCTGCATTACCCAAGGTCACCCTGCTTGACCCGGAACTCACCTTGTCCCAGCCTTTCTCAGTCTGTGCTGCTACTGGAATGGATGCCCTTGCTCATGCCCTTGAGTCTGCGGTTTGTACCAGACGGAATACATTGTCTGCACGCCATGCAAGCAAGGGTTTTTCCTTACTCATCCAAAACTTGGAAGCGGTATGGAAGCAGCCGGACAACTTGGAGGCAAGGGGTGCGGTTTTGCTCGGTGCCGCCCATGCCGGTGCAGCGATTGAGAAAAGTATGCTCGGTGCCGCTCATGCCATGGCCAATCCTTTAACCGCGAGAAAAGGTGTGATTCATGGCCAAGCAGTTAGCCTGACTCTGCCAGCGGTGCTGGTATATAATAGTAAAGAACCGACCATTTTGAATACCTATGCGAATCTTGCCAGAAGTGCCGGGCTTGCCAACGCAGATGAATCCGATCGGGAGGCATTTGATTCGTTACTTCAAAAGGTTGTTCAATTTCGAAAATCTTCGGGTATGCCAGTTTCTTTAACTACGGTTGGGTGTGAAGATTCAGACCTCGATGAATTAGCCAGTGATGCTGCAGATCAATGGACTGCGACTTTTAATCCCCGTCCAGTAGGCCGTCACGAACTGCTCAAACTCTATCAGTCCCTTTCTATGTATGGATAGCAGAAAGATAAGTTCTCCAAAAATAAATATTCTCTGTTTTCTTTTCCTGGCCTCTGGGTCTGCCTTTATATGGGCAGATTGGGAAAACCACAGAGGAGATTCTTCTCTTCGAGGGATTGCATCGGGTGCTACCGGTGATCAATTAGTCTTTCAATGGACTTTTGAGGCAGGGAAATACCTAAAGTCCTCGCCTGTTGTATCCGATGGAAAAATCTTTTTGGGTGGACCGACCGGTGTCTTTCATGCAGTAGATGCTGGGTCGGGTAAAGAAGTCTGGCAAACAGATGCCGGTCTGGGGGTGGATGCCCCGGCTCTTATTCATAACAAACATGTATATATCGGAACCAAAGATGGTTGGTTACTTTGCTTGAAATCGAAAACCGGAGAAAAGGTTTGGGCATATGAAACCATGGGAGAGATTGTAGGAGCCCCCAATCAAGCGACCCATCCAGTGAGCGGGCAATCTTTGATCCTTGTGGGCAGTTATGATAATTATTTGCACTGTGTTGATGCCAAGAATGGACAACTTATTTGGAAGTTTGAATCCATGAATTATATCAATGGTACGCCTGCTATATGGAAAGATGAAGTGGTAGTATTTGGCGGGTGCGATGCTCAGTTATACATGGTTTCATTAGCAGACGGAAAATTGATCAGGCAGGTCGACCTTGAGGCACCGATAGCATCCTCTGTAGGGATAAAAGATCATTTTGCATATGTCGGTGATATGGACAAAACAGTACATGCAATAGATTTAAATACGGGTAAAATTACCTGGGGTTATCTTCATAGAAACTTCCCCTATTTTTCTTCACCCGCAATTACCGAAGAGTTGGTCATTATTGGGGGGAGAGATAAGGGACTGCACGCCATCGAGAGAATCTCCGGCGAGCAAAAATGGCGCTATTCTGCCCGTGGGCGGATTGATGGTTCCCCGGTTATCAGTGGTGGAAAAATAGTGATCGGGTCAATGGATGGAAAAGTCTGTCTGATAGATATAAAAACCGGTGAGGTCCGAGCTCAATACGAGATCGGGTCCTCAATTTCCAGTACTTGTGCAGTCTCAAAGGGTTGGATTTTCGTTGGATGTGAGGATGGAAACCTCTATGCCTTTAATTCTATGCAAACGAGTCTATGAGCGATTCTACCTTCATCAAGCCCGATCGCAAGACCGAGGAAGACACCAAAGCGGGAAATTACTTCATTGCGAATTACCCCCCATTCTCATTTTGGAATGAAAAGGATATTCCCTGCGTGGACTCCCTGCTTAATAGTCCATCTGCGGGCAAGGCACCCCTTGGACTGTATTACCATGTGCCGTTTTGCCGAAAGCGGTGCCACTTTTGCTACTTTCGTGTATATACTGATAAGAACTCTGCGGATGTACGCCGTTATCTTGACGCCACGATGCAGGAACTTGAAAGATACGCTGGCTCATCTTACATCGGTGGTCGTATGCCAAAGTTTGTCTATTTTGGTGGTGGTACTCCTTCCTATTTATCGGCTCAACAATTGACTGAGTTGACTAATCGGATGAAAGCAATTTTACCCTGGGATGAGGCGGAAGAAGTGACGTTTGAGTGCGAACCTGGCACCCTGACCGAAAAAAAAGTCCAGGCGATCAAGGATTTTGGAGTGACCCGACTCAGCTTGGGAATTGAAAATTTTTCTGACCATATTCTTGAGACCAATGGACGGGCACATCGTTCAGCCGAAGTCTTCCGTGCCTTCCAATGGGCAAGGGATGCCGGAATCGAGAATATCAATATCGACCTGATTGCAGGGATGCTCGAAGAGACAGATGATAATTGGTCGGAGTGCATCGATCGTGTGCTAGAATTATCACCCGATTGTGTGACTATTTATCAAATGGAGGTACCTTTCAATACCACCATGTATAAACAAATGAAAGAGCAGGGAAAATTAAGTGCTCCGGTGGCGGATTGGCCGACCAAAAGAAGATGGGTTGCGGAAGGTTTCTCGAAACTGGAGAAAAATGGTTATTCGGTAACTAGTACCTGTACTGCGGTAAAAAACCCAGACCAGACAAAGTTCCAATACCGAGACCAACTTTGGGGAGGTGCAGATATGGTGGCTCTCGGGGTGGCATCTTTCGGACATCTTGGCGGGATTCATTATCAAAATATCACTCATTTTGAGGATTATTGCTCCACTGCAGAGCAGGGAGAGTCATTGATACGCCGAGCTCTTCTTACCACCGAAGAGGAGAGGTTTATCCGGGAATTTATTTTGCAATGGAAATTGGGATCTGTCCGCCCCTTATATTTTCAGGAAAAATTTGGAATCGATATTATTGAAAGATACGGATCAATTTTTACCGAGTGGGAAAGCCAGGGTAATTTGGAAAAGAAAACAGATTGTTGGAAACTTTCCCGTAATGCTCTCTTGCGGGTTGATTCTTTATTGCATCAATTTTTTCTTCCTCAGCACCAGAATGCAAAATATGTGTAATGTAATACATAGATCTACAAATGGCTGATCCAGAAACAAACTTTCCGGGATTGCTCCATCCCTTGAGCTTTATGCGCCGGGCACATGGGCTTTCTGGATTGGAATACCAGGTTCTTGAGCCAGTTGATTTGCCAGAACCCTATCGTCAGTTGCTCGCACATGAGGGAGATATGACCAGTCGGTTGGAAAATTACTACAAGTCATCTATCCGCATTAACCGGCTACGATCATCCAATGATGGGAAAAATTATTTCCGCGAAGTCATTCTTCATACAAGTGAAACCACCCCGAGAGCGGTGGAGTATGGAGCAATTGAAATTCTGTTTGCCCAACTACCAGAGTTCGCAAAGGATGCAATAATTGCTGGGGAAATGCCACTGGGGGCAATTCTTAACCAAGGACGAATTCCATACTCATGTTCGTTACGGGGATTTTTTAAAATTGTACCGGACGATTCCATCAAAGAAGTATTTTCGGTAGATCTTTCAGAGCATCTTTTTGGTCGGAGTAATACGATCGAGACCAGAACTGGAGAAACCATTGCCCAGATTGTGGAAATTCTTCCACCTACGTGAATGGTTTTCCATGCTTGAGTTTCTCAGTCATAGAAATTGAATAATAATATTAACCCATGATTTCTTTTAAAACCCATTACGATGCCATAGTAGTAGGTGCTGGTCCTGCAGGCTCTGCAACCGGTGCCCTTCTAGCAGAGAAGGGAAGGGATGTATTGATCGTGGAGAAAGAAAAATTTCCCCGCTATCATGTGGGCGAATCCCTGATGCCCTTTTGTTACTTCCCACTTGAGCGTCTCGGACTGATTGATCAATTAATGGAATCTGGAAATCCCCGAAAATACTGCGTACAGTTTGTGCGGGAAGATGGTTTTCTTTCTCAACCTTTTTATTTCTTCGAGCATTTTGACCATCCATCCTCCACCACCTGGCAGGTATGGCGGGAAGAATTTGATCAGATGATTTTAAACAAAGCCCGAGATAACGGGGCATCCATTTTGGAACAAACCAAGGCGAATAGATTGATCAAAGATGGCGAGCGGGTAACCGGAATCAAGGCGAGTTCACAAGAATTTGGTGAACTGGAATTAACTGCTCCTATCGTGATTGATGCTTCTGGGCGTGATTGTTTTGCTGCTCACAAAGAGAACTGGATGATACGTGATCCTGAACTTAAAAAGGTCGCTCTATGGACCTACTACAAAGGAGCCAAGCGTGACCCCGGTCTCGATGAGGGAGCGACTACAGTGGCGTACCTACCAGGCAAAGGTTGGTTTTGGTACATTCCCTTGAGCGGGGACATGGTCAGCGTGGGGATCGTGGCTGAGCGGGATTATTTGTTTAATGGATCGACAAAAGAACATGCAGAAATTTTCCAACGTGAGATTAGGAACAATGTGTGGATCGAGGAACATTTGTCTCAGGGTGAACAGGTTGGCGAGTATCGAGTGACTGGTGAGTATTCTTATCGCAACAAGTATTGCTCAATTGATGGATTGGTTCTCGCTGGGGATGCCCTCGGTTTTTTAGACCCCGTATTTTCCTCGGGCGTATTTCTAGCTCTTAAAAGCGGAGTGATGTTGGCTGATGAAGTGGACGCTGCACTGTCTGCCGGCCCGATAACCGCACAATCCTTTGATGAGTATGGAAAAAAAATGCAGTCATCTATCGAGACGATGCGAAAAATTGTCTATGCGTTTTACGATCCTAAGTTTAGTTTTGGAGATCTAGTCAAGCGGGGTGAGCATTTGCGCGGTGCTCTTACCGATTGCTTGATTGGCAATGTAGATGATCAGGATTTTAAGGAGTTATTTGAATCGATGTCCGATCTTGCCCGCTTGCCAGAACCCGTTGGTCACGGATTGGCCAAGACCTCCGTGTGAGGATTGCTTTTCTTACGCCCGGCACGGGCAATTATCATTGCGGAGTATGTATGCGGGACAATTCTCTGGCCCGTTATTTAATTAATCTTGGACATGATGTTACCATGCTGCCTGCCTATCTTCCTCATCTTTTGGATGAGGAAAGTGTAGGTGCTGAGAAAAACCCGGTTTTTTTTGGCGGGATCAATGTATATTTGCAGCACAAATTTCCTTTCTTTCGTAAGTCTCCCAAATGGTTGGATGATCTCTTTAATCATGAATCCTTGCTCCGCTGGGTGGCAGGTAAAAGGGGAATGACCACACCGCGTCAGCTGGGAGAAATTACCCTATCTACCTTTCAGGCTATGGAAGGCCCGCTTGCTAAAGAGGTAGGCACAGTGATCGATTGGTTTAGGGATCATGGCCAGCCCGATGTACTTATTCTTTCCACGATTTTACTCGCTGGAGTGGGGCGTGCAGTTCGTGAAGAATTAGACATTCCTGTGATCAGCTTTCTGCAGGGTGAGGATGGATTTTTAGATTCGCTACTGCCGGAGTTTCGTGAAGAAGCATGGAGTCTCTTAGGCTCGGATGCGCGCACATTGGATGCTTGTATTTCACCTAGTCAGTATTTTGCCAAGCATATGGCGGGTCGGTTGGGTCTATCTGAAAACAATATTCAATATTTCGCTAATGGGATAACTTTAGACGGCTACGAAGGAGCATGTAGCAAGCCGGACTATCCTACTATCGGATACTTCGCCCGAATATGCCCGGAAAAAGGACTGGATCTTTTGATCGATACTTTTATCGAACTCAAGGTGTCCGGTGATTACCCAGGTTTGAAATTGTCAATCGCAGGTACTTTGCCATCTGAAAACAGGTGCTTTTTAGACGAACAAAAAAACAAAATTTATAATTCGGGCTTTACTGATGAAGTTAAGATTAAAACTAATCTTTCCCGCCCTGAAAAAATTAGTTTTTTAAAAGAACTTTCTGTGTTTTGTGTACCCGCACGATTCCCCGAAGCGTTTGGACTCTATGTAATCGAAGCGATGGCTGCGGGAGTACCGGTTGTTCTTCCTGACCATGGATCTTTCCCTGAAATCATTGGTGAAACAAACGGAGGGTTGCTTTATGAAAAAAGTGAACCAAGAGGCATATTCAATGGATTGAATGATATGCTAAGAAATACGGGGCAGGCAGAAGAATATGGAGAGCAGGGAAGGTTAGCGGTACACAAAAAATATTCCAACGAGCAATTGGCTAAGGAGTTGGTCGAGAACATCCTCGCTCCTTTAGTTTCAACCAAGTAAAAAAGAAAAATTATCATGGCATCTGAATATTCCATTTTTCGCAGGGTCGAGTTTTCCGAGACCGATCTGGCCGGCATCATGCACTTTACCAATTATTATCGCTGGATGGAGATCTGCGAGCATGAGTTCCTCCGCAGTGTTGGACTATCCGTGGATATGGAAGATGAAAATGGACGCTTTGGTTGGCCCCGGGTCAAAGCTACCTGCCGGTTCAAAAGACCCCTGAGGTTTGAGGAGGAAGTGGAGATCAAATTGATCGTCACCGAGATGCGTGACCGTTCCATCACCTATGCCTTTCAGTTTTGGAAAGAAGAAAATGGGGAGCGTGTAAAAGCCGCAGTTGGGGAAGCCGTGGCTGCCTGTGTTCGCTTCGACCAAGCGAGCGGATCAATGACTCCGATCATGATCCCTGAAGTCTTTACCTCCAAGGTAAAACAGGCTTAAGCAGTTTTTCATTATTGGGGAATCGGTTAATTCGATTGACCGATCGTTTGTGCATTCATTTAAATCTTACATCCCTAAACTTCCCCTAAGCTTTGTATAAATGAAAAAATTATTTCTAGCTGTTATTATTTCTTTCTTTTTCGCCCAAGTGACTCAGGGATATGCACCTGATTCCATATCTGGAAAAGATATTGTTTATACCGAGGGGTCAGAGTCGGAGACTGCAACTTTTTCAAGTGATGGAAAAGTATACGGGGATAATGATAGCGAGTGGACTTACTACACCTATGAAAAGCTTTCCGCAAATATAGGTAAGGTAATTTACACCTTTGAGAATGAACAAAACCCAATGCCGGAAGAAGAAATCCTTACCTTTACTTCCGAAAATGCAGGAACATTTGAATGGAGCGAATATTCGGACGCAAATATGTCCACTATAATTGACACCGGTAGTGGTACTTTTTCCGTATCGGACAATTTGGCAGATCCAGAATCAGTTATTGTGGTTTCAGACCCAAGCGGCAATCCAGTCGTGGTACAGGTTGGCGACGAGTACAATTGGAACGAAACCTTGGAAGGAGTGATGCTTTGGGGAGTTTGGCAGGACGACGATACCAATGAATGGGTAATCGCTACCGTAAATTATATTGGAGGCAGACAGAAAGGAGCAAAAGGAAGCTATTCTTCTCTTCCTGCTGAATTAGATGTTGATCATCCATATACCATTAACGGAGATACTATTGATGTAACTGAAACAAACGGACACCAGTACTACCAAATTATATCTGTTGATAATGATACAATTTATGCGGTGGATGGAGATGGCATTCCATTAACTGATCCGAGTTGGTGGTTTGTTACACAATCAGCTGCCGAAACATTCTATAATTCAAAAATTAATTATGCTCCCATTTCTCTTCTCGGGCAAAAACTTCGAATCAATGAAGTCGGGTACACCACATATGATTATTTTTTTACTTCTGAGAATGCCTATTTCTGGGATACCACCCTTGCCACTCCCAAGCTGAGAGGGATTCCTTATACATACGAAAAAAATTCTTCCGCTGAAGCTTCCCTTTTCCTAAATCAGGACTTTGGAATAGTAACGCATCAGATCACTTTTGCCTCCCTCCTAGAGGCAAATTCGACCTGGGAGGATAATACCTCAAGTGGAATAGGCAGTATTCAGGTATTTCCGGATGAATATGCGCCGGATTCCTTGCTTGGTTGGAAGTTAGAAGCGGGAACGAACGCGTCCTATAAATTTACAACTCCTACGGATGCGATCTTTTACTATATGGATGATACTAATGATTCGAATAGTGAACTGTCCCACATTACTTACACTTGGGAAATGATAGGGCCAAGTATAGGAAAATTGATCACCAGCCTAGACGAAGTAACTTGGTTGTTTTTTGATTCCTCTACTTCCGGATATTTTGATTGGGAAGAAATGGATGCGGATGATGGAGATTCAGGTGAGTTTTATTTGCATTACTATGGGGATGGTCATGCCCATGAATCTTTGGCGGGAGATACACTAATGCTCGGAGATACCACCTATGTCTTTTCTTCAAATACATCCGTTACTATTTATACGGCTGAAGGTAAGGCCACCTCGGAATATGCTTACTTAAGAAATGGTTCCGATCAAGGAGTCTTAGCGATAGGTTCCTCGATGATGAACCTCGATTTTTACTCCAACGGATATGGCCGGGTCGCAAGTGGAGGGAGCGGATATTTTCAGGTTATCTCCAACTGGGCAACTAAGGGATGGGTATGGCATGATCATTATCCATGGGCCTATTCCAACAATATGCAGGACTGGTATTACCAAGTACTTTTTATCAATGATAATAATGAGAGTGCAATGGCTCATTATCAGGCATGGGACAATACATGGAACATTCCTGAAGAATTAACCTATTCTGGCGAAAGCAATTTTTCCTCTGCTGATGCTTATTACTGGGAAGACTATGATGATTTTAATGGAACAGAGCTAAACTCTAGTAAGTGGGATGTTGGCTATTGGAGTGGTGGTCAATCCGTCACTATTAGTAATGGACAAGCTCAGTTAAGCGGTACCATCTATTCTGCAGGTAGTCCTACACAGGTACCAAGTGATATTGCAGCAGCAGCAAGCGATTCAACAGAAGGAAATACATTTTTATTTTTCAAAGACGAAGAGATTTATGGAATCCAAGCAGATATCTCCATACCTAACCAAACCAATGATTATGATACAGGGATTTATTTGGCATCTTTAGACATAAATCCTCTTGGGAGTCTTGGAGCAGAACTTAGGAATAAAACTAGTGGTCCAGTATTACTTTTTGATTATCTTGATTCGGGTAACGAATGGGAGCATCAGGAAACTGGGTCGCTGGATACTTTTTACCAATTACAGATTACAAAAATTGATGGAAAAACGAGCTATTATTTGAATGGAAATCTGGTCAAACAATTCGATAGCTCATCACATGATGAAGATTATTGGACCATTGGGGCTTTTAATGATAATGGTTTATCTTACTCAACTTTTGCTGACAATGTGCGAGTCCTCCGTAAAAGGTCCTATCCACAGGGTTGGATGTGGATGGATTATTATCCATGGGCCTATTCCCATAATTCCGATAGTTGGTTGTATTTTCAATTGGCCAAGGATACCGATGGGCAGCCAGGCATGATTTATTGGGACACCGCGACGCAAGTCTGGGATATTTATTACCCCGCCCTTTCTCCCGAGCAAGTTGAGGATCGGGAGGATGCGACAGAATTATTGAACCAATAATAATTAGCACGAGCTAAGCTCAAGATTTTAAATTCAGTATATATTCGGTTTGCCTGAAAGTGGCTACCGATAGAAAGTGATTCACATGCACTATTTACAATTCGCACTGTTAACGGTGGTTTGCTGGGGAACCTATGGGGTATGCATGCATATTGGGTCCAGTAATATGGCAGATAAAGAAAACGGGAGAATTATGGCATTCCTTTGGGTTGGGCTTGCTTACTTTCTGACCGCGGTGATTGCCCCTTTGATCATCCTAAAATTAAAAGGTGGAAATATCGCCTTTTGGACTTATCCCACCAAAGGCTGGCAATGGTCACTGATCGCTGGAACTCTGGGTGCGATTGGTGCACTTGGAGTACTTCTTGCCTTTGGAAAAATGCCCAGTCCAGCATTTGTACCCGTTATTATGTCTATCATTTTTGCCGGTGCACCGATGGTTAATGCCTTAGTTAGTACGACCAAGGAGGGGAACTGGGGGTATGTGCGCTGGCCCTTTGTCTTGGGTATTGCTCTGGCTGCTGTGGGTGGATACATGATCACCAAGCATGCCCCAAAACCGCCCAAGCCTGTGCCAGTGGCAGAGCAAACAAACTCTTGATATAACGAAAAGTGGATAAGAAATCCACAAATCAAATGAGAGGACCTGGCGAGGTTATAAACTGGGAATTGCAAAGGTGGCAGAAATTCCAACGCAATTTAAATGAGCTTTCCAAGTTCAATACTTTTCAAAAAAATCGCTTTCCTGGATTGGTCGATTGGCAAAGTTGGAAAGGTTTTGACGATTTTACTAAAGCCTGTCCGTTGACCACTAAGGTGGATTTGGAAAAAGACCGATCATCCAATCCTCCGAATGGCACCAATTTTACCTACTCGCCTGAACATTATGTTCGATATTCCAAGACGAGCGGAACCACTGGCGAACCAACCACTTGGATGGACACGCAGAAGGATTGGCAATGGATGCTGGAAAATTGGAAACAGATTATGAAGGCCGCTCAAGTAGAAGCAGGTAGTCGTTGTTTTTTTGCTTTTTCCTTTGGTCCCTTTCTTGGTTTTTGGACAGCTTATGAGGCAACTGTACAAAATGGGTGCATCGCCATACCGGGGGGAGGGCAATCTACCGAAGCGAGATTGCGGATAATTTTGGAAAATGAGGTGGAGTATCTTTTTTGTACGCCAACCTATGCGATGCGATTAATTGAAACAGCTAAGGAATTGAAAATATCCCTACTCAATCATTCGCTCAAAAAAATTATCGTTGCAGGAGAGTGTGGAGGGAGCGTTACCGAAACTCGTCAGGTGATCGATCAAGCATGGGCAAGAGAATCTTTATTTTTTGATCATTATGGGATGACTGAGGTCGGACCGGTGGCATATGAAACTCCAGGTGGGCAGGGTGGATTGCGGATATTATTGGATTCCTATCATGCCGAGGTTATTAATCCAGAAAGCGAAGAACATCTCGATGATGGTGAGCTAGGAGAATTAGTCCTGACTCCATTGGGCAGGGTGGGCTCTGCGATATTGCGTTACCGTACAGGAGATTTAGTACGGGTGAAACGGGGACTGGATGAGTTGGGTCATCCAGCCTTTGACCTAGTGGGGGGAATTTTGGGAAGAACGGATGATATGGTAGTCGTCAGGGGGGTGAATCTATACCCCTCCGCAATTGACCGTATTGTGCGTACTTTTACGAAAGTTGCTGAATATGAGGTAAACATCCAAGAATCTAGGGGCATGAAAGAGGTGGCAATCCGAGCTGAATGCGTAGAGTCTGTGGCTCATGCACTGGAGGTAGCTATTCATAATGCCTTATCTCTTCGAATTCCCGTGCACTGTGTACCCCCTAAAACTTTACCGAGATTTGAAATGAAAGCGAAAAGATGGATCAAGCAAATTGAGAAACCAAGATGAATTCCTTCATTGATGTAAAAAACCTAACCAAGGTATATTCATCTACGGGTGAAGAATTTCCCAGCGTTGTGTTAAACGATCTTAGTTTACAGGTCAGTAAGGGGAGGTCGGTTGGCTTGATTGGTCCATCCGGTTCCGGTAAAAGCACTTTGCTCAATATAATTAGTGGACTTGATGATCCGACAAGTGGGGAGGTTTGGGTGGATGAAAACCAAGTCCATCAATTATCTCCCATTGAAGCTGCTTCTTTTCGTAACCAAACTATAGGGTTTATCTTCCAAGCCCACCATCTCTTGCCAGCCCTTACTGCCCATCAAAATGTTATGGTACCAGCCCTTGCGGGACACGGAAAAATGAGTGCTGATGAAAGTAGGGATCGAGCAAATCAATTGCTTGAACAGGTGGGACTGAGTGAGCGGGCCAATCATATGCCCAGTCAATTGTCGGGAGGCGAGAGGCAAAGAGTGGCGGTTGCCCGGGCCCTAATCAACCAGCCAAAAGTATTATTGGCGGATGAACCGACGGGTGCACTGGACAAAAAAAATGCCGACAGTTTGATGGATATGCTCATTAAATTAAACGAGGAATTTGAATGCACCATGCTGGTGGTCACCCACTCGCAGGAACAGGCAAACCGATTGGATGAGGTCTGGTCTTTTCAGGACGGAAAACTAAGTGCAATAATTCCATGAGTATCTGGCGAATTATTTTCGCCAATCTCAAACATTCGAGAAGGCAACATCTTGGTACCTCTCTGTGCTTGGCCCTTGCCTCGATGATACTGGTTGGTTCGCTGACGATTGGTGACTCCGTCCGTAATACCCTTTGGCAAAAAGCGGCCGAACGAATTGGTATGATCACCCATGTCTTTGTATCCTCAGATGGTTATTTTCATTCAGACCTCGCCGATCGTCTTCTAGTTACCGAGGATTTACCCAAAGAGGTTATGGTTGCCCCAGTTGTAATGGCAACAGGGACTATCGCTTCACCAGATGGAAAATTACATGCAAGTGGAATTACCGTTCTTGGCATTGATGAAAGGTTTTTTCAATTGGCATGGGATTCCACAATGTCTCCCGACCTGACAAAGCTCGGTTTTTGGGCAAGTCCTGAGCTTGCCAGGGAACTTGGTGTCGAGCAAGGTTCCCGATTGATACTGCGGGTCGAGGAACCGAGTCTCTTTTCCCGGGACGCCCCATTATCTGGGGAACGAGATGCTCGCTTTGTTTCTTGGAACCGTCCCTACTTAGGAGAAGTGAATCCTTCCGCACTGGGCAATTTTTCCTTACAGGCAAGCATGGAACCAGCCAGAACAATCTTTATGCCTCTTTCAATGATGCAGAATGATATGTTCATCACTTTTTCTCCGGATGAGAGAAAAGATTTTGCCAATCTTTTATTGGTGGCCGGAGGAGAGGGGTTAACCGACTCATTAATGGCCATGATGAAGCGGTGCTGGACCTTAAAAGATGCTGGACTGGAAACGAAAAAACTTCGGGCAGTGGATCGGTGGAACCTGCGCAGCCGAAAAGTATTTTTGTCGGACAAAGTAGTCCATACTGCACGGCAAATTGACCCTACCTTAGAAGCGGAGTTTACCTATCTGGTAAATGCGATTGGCAAACCTGAGGCTATCGGAGATGGGAACGCTTCGCTAATTCCTTACTCTATGGTTACAGGAGTGGAGCCTAAGAAAGGCGGCATTCTTGAGCCGGAATGGCATGAAGGCAAAATGGCTATTAACCAATGGGCGGCAATCGATTTGAACATAAGCTTGGGGGATTTGATAAGCATGGAATATTTTGTGGTAGGAGACAGGCGGGAACTGATCGAAAAGACCACATCCTTCGAGGTGGGAAAGATTTTACCTATGCCAGAAAAAATCCCCAAAGGAGACGAGAGTGACTGGACACCAAGGTTTCCTGGACTTAGCGATGCAGACAATTGTGGAGAGTGGGACACGGGTATCCCTATCAAACACAAAATAAGGTCAAAGGACGAATCTTATTGGGATGATTACCGGGGAACGCCTAAGGCCTTTATCTCGCTTACCCGTGCTCAGGAAATGTGGGGTAACCGTTGGGGGAATGTGACCGGGTTACGTATTAATGGGCGGGAAAGGGCCAATGAGCTTGGCAAACAATTACGAAATATACTTGATCCCAGAACATTTGGGTTGCGGCTGATTCATTTCGAAAAAAAGGCCATTGATGCCGTTTCCGGGCCAGTTGATTTTAGTCAGTTATTTTTATCGTTTGGGTTTTTTGTTCTGCTTGCTGGACTGTCCCTGAGTGCATTAATCTTTGGATTTTCTTTGGAGCAAAGAAACCGCCAAGTTGGTATGTTGCTTTCCCTTGGCTATACACTGCGAAAAGTAAACTTTATCACTTCTATGGAAGCAGGGGTGGTTTGCTTACTGGGCACCCTGATGGGAGTAGGATGGGCATGGTTTTTCGGAAGTGGTGTGTTATGGATGCTTAACAATGCATGGGGAAGTGCGGTCGCAAAACTCACAATTTATTACGCCCCGCGACTGGAATCAATTGTGTTAGGGGCAGGGGCTTCTTTTTTGATGGGGTTGATCTGTTTACTTTGGATTACCCGGAAGCAAAGAAAGTACCGCCCTGTTGAATTAATACAGTCAGGTGCCTACAACCCCAATTCCCTTCACTCAGAATCTTTTAAGAAACGGCTGTACAGGAGTATATGGATTGAGCCTGTTGCTTGGGTAGCACTTATCTGTATGATTCTGACATCCTCAACTTCTAAGGTCCCACCAAGTGTAAGCTTTTTTTGTATTGGGTTTCTGGTCTTATTTGCCGGATTGGTCAGGGTATTTAGATACTTCGCAAACAATATAAATAATCGTAGGCTAAGGGATAGAAACCTCCTGCTAAATTTGGACTATCGTACGGGGCGAAAAATAACTGGGGTAGGAATTCTTGCTGTTGGTACTTTTCTCATTGTTGGAGCAGGAGCATTTAGGAAAAGCCAGTCAGAAAATACTCTACTAACCCGTTCTGAAACTGGGGGATTTACCCATATTATCAAAACAAGCCTTCCACTCTACGATGATTTAATGAGCGAAAATGCCCGGGACCTCTATGATTTAAACGATGAGCTATTGAGTGATGTAACTGTTGTGCCCTTACGTACACAAGCTGGAGATGATGCAAGTTGCTTAAATTTGCACAACTCCAGTTCACCTCCCCTTTATGGTGTACCAATCCTTCAAATGGAAAAGCGGTTTAATTTTGTTGAGGGAAATTGGTCGGCTTTGAAAAAATCCGATAATACCGACCTTTTGCCTGCTGCGATAGATCACAATACAATGCTATGGTCCCTTAAGAAAAATGTGGGAGACAGAATTTCATACTTGGATAGTGAAGGACAAGAATTTGAAGTGAAATTAACTGCAGTTGTTGAGGGAAGTTTCTTGCAGGGAGGACTTTACATAAGTGAAAAGAATTGGGTTAAGAAGTATCCGAACCAAGGCGGATACCAAGAGTTTTGGATTTCGGGAAGTCGCGTTGACCGTACGGTCGATCATTTGCTAGATCGCTTTTTTAATTATGGACCGAGGTCACAGACTGTAGTCTCTAGGCTGGAACAATTGAAAAATGTAGAAAATACATATTTGTCTATTTTCCAGGCACTGGGCGGTCTCGGTGTGTTGCTTGGGACCTTAGGAATTTTGATTATAATAGTGAGAAACTTATGGGAGAGAAGGCATGAGCAAGCTTTATTGGGAGCGGTTGGTTTTTCGCTCCCGCAATTACACAAGTTAGTGATGAGAGAAAACGCCCGCATTATCTTTTGGGGACTTATTACAGGTTTAATGGCAGGTTTAGTCGGTCTGATTCCTACCATTTTGGAAAACACAGAAGGTTTTTCCATTATCAGTCTTACTTCATTTGGCGGAGGTTTGTTTATTCTTTCTTACATCAGTTTAGTCATTGCCATCCGTATGGGATTGCCCAAATTGCCGATTAATACTCTGCGAGATGAATAATGAAATTTTGATCAATTTGCTCCTGGTTGTTTTCTTAATCACAGGTGAGAAAATATCTGCAGAGAACCTGGCTATGGGGAAAGAAAGTTGGGAGACCCTATATGATCAATCGTTCGAGGAGATTGAGAATGGAGAACTACCAGAAGACTTCTTTGTTTTAGAGGGCAATTTCCAAGTCACCACCAAGGACGGAAGGAAGTGCCTCGCATTAGCACCAAATCCGGTAGGGGAACATGGATTTTTATTTGGGCCACGGATAAACGGCGAAATTTTAGAATTCTCTTTTTCCTGCCTAGGTGGGTTAAAAAGCAGAAGACATAATGTTTTTGCGGGAGCATTGGGCGGGATTAGGGGATTAAAATTTCGAATTAACCCGTCCATTCGGGAGTCCATGTTTTCTTTTCAGGAGGATTGGCGTAACTCATTGCCATTAAAATGGTCATCGCGGGAATGGATGAGGGTTGTAATCGTTACAGGGTGGGATGGGCAGAGAAAGGAGACACTGGTTTCAATGAAGATTTCCCAGGAGTCTGAGCCCGAATTTCTCGAGGAAAAAAGCCCGATTTTTCTCAACGAAAAAATACCTAGTGGAAAATCTGCTCTTTGGGGGTTTTCATATGCAGAATTGGGAATGTATTGGGATAATTTGAAAATTCGTTCAAAAAGCAAAATTTCTCAATAAGCGGGTTAAATGTGTAAAGATACACTTGCCATATAAGTAATCTTTTAGAACCATCGTAGAAGTATCATCTTGTCCATGCATGCCCTTAGCAAAACTCTCTTTTTTACCACTGGTTCCGTTGGTTTATTGGTTTTGGTCTTCCTCTGGTCTGCCCTTCATTACGGCCTCTTCAAATTAAACTTTCTAATCGATGCGATCTTAAATTATAGATTTGCGGGTTTTTACCTGACTGACTTTCTGCAACTTGCTCCCTCCCTTGATCCTGGTCAGAAAGCCCATATTTTGAAATTAGTCATATCCAGTTGTATAGGAGCGGGGTCTTCATTTCTGATATTGCTCAGTTATCTACCCAGGATTTCTTGGCAATTAAGATCATTAAGTTTCGTTGTTTCGCCTGCTCTGTTTACAATACTTAGTCTTTTTTGGATTTGTTTAATGAATGGAAATGAGGTCATTAAAACTTCCGAAAAATCTGCGATTTTCGGTTTTACCGCAGTAACATACCTTAGTGCTGTATTTTTGCTTTGGTATGCAATGAGAGCAAGGCCAAGCAAGCGATCAAGCTACAACAAGCAAAGCGTGACGCCCAAGCCAGCAGACTTGCCACCTAAAAATATTTCCGCTCCTGCAAAAGAAGAAACTGAAGAAAAATCAGAAGAAGCCACGGAAAAAGAAGAATCGAATGCTGATTCTTCTGAACTTGAACAAAATAAAGAATCGGAAAAAAACGATGATTCAGCCAGTGAAAAGATAGATGAACCTAAGGAGGATGAACCTAAGGAGGGAGAAGTGCTTGAGGGGGATGAATCCATTACCGAGGAAGGAGCCATTACCGAAAACTTAAGCGGTATGGATGAGGTTCCAGTCGAAGAAGATAGTTCTAGGGATGACCTTGCTGTGGAAGAATCTGAGGGAGTGAATGAAAATGATGCTACCGATGAAGAATTACCAACTCCCGAAGTAGAATCAGAAAATACAGCAGAGGAGAGCTCTGTAGAAAAAATAGAGAATCAAGAAATTACTGAGGAGCCAAAAGTGGCATGATTCGCAAATCAATCAATTCAATTTTCGTTTGTCTGGTGGTATTGCTCTCTTTCTATTTAATCGAAGGAGCATGTTTTAGGCTGGTTGAACCCTATGCCAAATGGCGCCTAAACTTATCCTGGGGAAGCCCAGATTCCACTAGAGAAAATCCCCTCCTTAACAAAATTTCTCTGGATCATTTCCACTCACTCCCAGGAAATTCTCCGGTCTTGGGAAATAGATCTGGTCTGATGGAAGATGAGATTGAATATTCTCAAAAGATAACCAGTTTTAACAGGCCTTTACGGGACAAATACTACAGCTTTGTTACAAAACAAGTAAATCCATTACGAAACTTTGAAATTGTTGACCTTGGCATACTTAAAGAGGTGGTCTTGCCGGGATTGAGGAGACCAGCTTCCCCCCTTGATGTAGAATTGGGTCTGGCACGCCGGCAGGGATTGCCCGTTGGTTATGCAAAGGGAATATGTGCTTATGTTATTCAACCAGGAAGCAGATCCGCTTATGAAGCGAAATTTGCCCAACTTGAAAGTGCATTTTCCTTTTTACTTGGTCATGGGATTGCCTGTGTTCTGCTGAACCCTGAAAGTCCTGATGAATTGTTTGCTAAATTTAAATTCCTCAAAAATAAGTACCCAAACTTTTCTGAAAAGATATTTGTCCTTGCGGAAGGGAAGGCTGCAAAAACGGTCGACGATACAATGCGTGATCGTAATGGTTTATTGAACTGTTTCATCGCAAAAGGACCTAGCGAGGCATTGACAGCTGAAAGAGCAACGAGTGCTTGGTTTATGGGTATTTTGACTGATGAAGAAATAGAGCAAAGTGTAGAAAACTCCCTTCTTCAACGAGTCCGATTGAACAGGAAGCATAGCAACCTTTATCATTCCCGTCTTTCCGGTCTTCTAGTTAAAGAATCAGAATGGGAAAAGCTCCCCTTTTCTTCGGTTTCGATCGCTTATATCCTAAATTGCATGGAGTATTTTCAGCACGATGACCCTGTCTCAGGTATTACCGAATTGTCCAATGAATTAAACCAAAGCACAGAGTTAACTACGTTAAATCTTTTGGAGGCAAATTTTTCGGATGAAGTAGGTATTGTTTTGGATAAAGGTGCAGAGTCGATGGATTCAAAACCCAATTTTGAATGTGATGTAATTAATGAATATAGGATACTGAATGCCGATGATCCTGAAATTTTAAACCTAAGCAACCGTGAGCTTGTCTTGCAGATAGGGGCATCTTTTGAAGAAATGGGAGACGATATACTATTACAAATTGCGGAAAGAGACCCTATGTTCTACAGATTCTACCTTTCACTCAAAGAAATTCACAAATCTCAGAATTAATATTCTGGAATAGTGTCTAAAGGCTAACCGGGTTTTATTGAGTTATCATTTCGAAAATTTTTCGATAGTATTGAATTAACCATTTCCAAAAGGTAGCAAAAATGTATTTTTATGCATATTGAAAGTAATTTTCTAATAAATTAACTAAATGAACTTTATATCAAAACTATTCGTTATTCTTGTCGCCCAATTTATTTTGGTCGATTCATATGGTGCAAATAAAAAGGTTGTCTTTGTAGCGGGTCCGAAAAGTCATGGTTTTTTTGCTCATGAACATAGTGCAGGTTGTAAACTTTTGGCGGAACACCTAGAGGCTTCTAATCTTGGAATAGACACGGTTGTGTTAACAGATGGAGGATATCCCAAAGACTCCTCCGTTTTCGATGATGCGGATGCGGTGGTGGTTGCTTGTGATGGAGGAGTGCGTCATCTGCTCAATAAACACCTTAAGGAATTCGATCAAGTGATGCGGAGAGGAGTTGGGCTTGGGTGTATTCATTACGGTGTCGAGACAACAAAAGGACCTGCCGGAGATCATTTCTTAAAATGGATAGGAGGTTACTTTGAACCTTATTGGTCGGTAAATCCGGTCTGGAATGCCGAATTTAAACTATTACCGGAGCACAGCATAACCAAGGGAGTGCAACCCTTCGAAATGCTTGATGAGTGGTATTATCATATGCGGTTTCGTGAAGCTACCTCAGCATTAGGCTCAATCGTACCAATTCTTTCTGCCCATCCTCCAGAAAATACGATGAAGCGTTTGAAGCCCGGGGTTGAGAGTCATCCCCATCATGGAAACCCTATTGTTGCTGAGGCGGTTCTTAAACGAAGAGAAGCCCAACATGTGGCATGGTCTTATCAGCGGGGCAAAGATTACAATTATGGCAGGGGATTTGGATTTACTGGGGCTCACTTTCATGAGAACTGGGCATCAAAAGATGCAAGAAAGCTAGTTTTAAATGCGATTGCATGGATCGCAAAAGTAAATATCCCAGAGCACGGAGTTCCAACAAAAGAGGTTACTTTTAATGATCTTTTAAAAAACCAAGATTTTCCCAAACCTGAAAATTGGAAAAATGAGGAAAAGGTTAAAATTAAAATTTCTCAATTCAGAAAATAGTCCCCAAGAGATTCTCAATTTTGCTCACTTTTCTTTCTCGCAATGAATAACAAGATTCTTTGCGTAGATGATGAGGAAGCAATTCTTCGTGGCTTTACCTTAAACCTGAGAAACAAATTTGACCTTCATTTAGCCTCAGACGGCAAGGAAGGACTGGAATTGTTTCAGCGT
>OMJS01000166.1 GCA_900299365.1 Opitutales bacterium | reverse complement strand
TCCGGATGGCTCATGTCATTGGAATAGGGAATGCCGAAATAGGAATCAAATCCTTGGCGTGTCGGTAAAAACTCAGGATGATGACCTAGGTGCCACTTGCCTACGCAAGCGGTTGCATAACCGGCTCCTTTGAACATATCGGCGATGGTGGTCTCTTCGGGATTGAGACCTACCTTATCCTTAGGAAATAAAACAGTTTTCTCGGCTAACACACGCTTTGGATAACAACCGGTTAGTAAGGCAGCACGGGAAGCTGAGCACACTGGATTGGCCGAATAAAAATTGGTTAAGCGCATCCCTTCCTTTGCCATTTGATCAATACGGGGCGTGCGAATATCAGGGGAGCCAAAACAACCAAGGTCTTGGTATCCCTGATCATCGGTAAAAATTATGATTACATTTAAGTTCGTCTTATCGTCCGCGTTAAGGAAAGCTGACTCTACTAAGCACGGAACACAGAGCAAAATAATTGGTAATACAGAAATTTTTGGAATCAGATTCATTGAGTTTATACTGGTTTTCTTGCTCAACCTTTCGAGGATAAACTAAATTGCTTGGAAATTATTTCTGAAGAGTTTCTAAGCTTCTTCGTTGGAGAAAACATTAAAATGATCCAAGGTAGATCTCAAATTAGCAGCCAAATTTAATTTTTATGAAAATATTTTCCTCTTTTTTGTTTTTTACTTTGGTCAGCCTGCTTGTTGTAACCACGGAAGCTGCCAGCCAACCCAATGTCATTTTTGTGCTAGCGGATGACCTCGGTATTGGAGATGTATCCCCCACCAACCAAAGATGTAAGATAAAAACCCCCCATCTGCAAAAAATGGCCGATGAAGGAATCACTTTTCACGATGCCCATACCTCAAGCTCGGTATGTACCCCCACCCGCTACGGCGTACTTACTGGACGATACAATTGGAGGTCCCGATTGGTCCGTGGTGTACTTAGTGGCACTAGTGATCATTTGATCCCTGCTGACCGGGCAACAGTCGGTCATCTGCTCAAAAAAGTAGGATATCATACTCAAATGATTGGTAAATGGCATCTAGGATGGGACTGGGACCGCACTGGTAATGGCTGGAAAAACATCAATTTTTCCAAGCCGGTCAAAAATGGTCCGGACATAAATGGATTTTCTAATTATTATGGACATTGTGGATCCTTAGATATGCCTCCCTATGTCTGGGTGGACACCGGTCGAGTAACCGCAATACCCAATCGCGAAGAAGGAGTAAGCAAAGGCGAAGATCCTTATGGGTGGTACAGGAAGGGACCGATCTCACCTGATTTTGAAATCGATCAGGTACTTCCCCATCTGTTTGACAAAAGTATTGCTTACATAACAGAGCGGGCAAATGAGAATAAACCTTTCTTCCTTTATCTTCCCCTACCCGCTCCGCACACTCCCATTGTCCCTGTCGCTCCTTTTAAAGGAATGAGCAAGATGAACCCTTATGCCGACTTTGTCATGCAAGTAGACCATCATATGGGTGACTTATTCAAAGCCTTGAAAATAGCCGGTGTGGATGACAACACCTTGGTCTTTTTTACCAGCGATAATGGGTGTTCACCCGAGGCAAATTTTAACGAACTTAAAAAATTTGACCATCACCCAAGTGCAGAGTACCGCGGGCACAAAGCAGATATTTACGAAGGTGGTCACCGGGTGCCCCTGATTGCACGCTGGCCTAAGAAAATTAAAGCTGGGCAAAATAATAACACTCTGGTCTGCCTGACTGATCTATATACAACCCTGCTAGACATTACTAAGCAGAAAAATATGGATCAGGCCGGGGAAGACTCCTACAGCTTACTTCCTCTGTTTAATGGAAAACAATCCAATGGAAGGTCGACCCTTATCAGTCATTCCATCGATGGTTCCTTTGCCATTCGTAAAGATAATTGGAAACTCTGTCTATCTGCGGGTAGTGGCGGATGGAGCCAACCCAGAGAGGCTGAAGCCAAGCAAAAAGGTCTGCCTCCCATGCAACTCTTCAACCTTTCTCAGGACAAAGTAGAGCGAAACAATCTTTTCACTAAGAAACCAAAGAAAGTAAAAGAGCTCTTGGAACTCCTTGAAAAAGAAGTACGCAACGGCCGTTGCACATCTGGAAATCCAGTGCCCAATGACCGAAAAATTGATTACCTTCCAAAGGGGTACAAACCATCCTGAAAAAAATTTTAAGAAAAATTGGAATTTGGAAAAAAAGGGGCGTATAGTACCAATACAAAAGATATTCAGTACAAGATCTGCTCCTTCGACAAAATATAAAAAGCTACTACTCGTAAAGGAAGGTCGACAGACTTAAGGCTTTAATCTTTTTAAAATGGCACCGAACATTCGGTGCTTTTTTTTGGCCTCAACCAAGGCCTTCTATTTCCCAACCAGTCCGGTATTTGCGGCGTACAAAAGAACTGGCTTCGGAATGACTGGTGATTTCAAGCTTAGCGGCATCCCACTTTAATTCCTCGCCCTTAAACCTGGATGCAATCCCCCCAAGAAGAATGGTTTCGGTCAGAGGGCCTGCATAGTCGAAGTTAGCAGAGGGCAGTGGTTTATTTCCTAATGCCGCATCAATAAAATCGTGCCAATGATTGGAACCCCGCACTACCGGTAATTTGACTTTTTCAAATTTCTTCTGCGGATACAAACTGGGCATTCCGAGATGGGGTAAAAGCATCACCCCTTCCGTTCCCACAATCACGGATCCCTGCTTAGGCAAAGGTTTCCCTTCCAATAAAGCGGTCACACGGGACGGAGGTCGGGTAGCCCCATCGTACCAGGTTACCGGAAGTTGACTACCCTCTGAATAGGGTGTCTTGGGGAAAAGATAATGAACCACAGCATCCACTGCCCAGTTGTGTTTGTTTGGCACAGGTCCTTCCGATCGTAAGGATATAGGATAAGTCAGCCCAAGTGCCTTGAAGGTGGGATCATAGATATGACATCCCATATCCCCAAAAGTTCCTCCTCCATAATCCAGTCGCTTCCTCCAGTTCCCTGGGTGGTAGTATCCTTTGATGTAATCATGGTAAGGTGCCGGGCCGACCCATTGATCCCAATCAAGCCCCGAGGGAATTTTATCTTTGCGGTCAGGTCGTGGCTCAGGGTCTCCCCAGGTTTTGTGACTAAAAGAATGAGCTTCCACCAGTTTTCCAATCATCCCCTCATGTACAATCCGCACAGCGGTCCGGTATTCCTGAGTGGAATGGCATTGGATCCCCATCTGGGTAACAATCTTATGCTTGCGGGCGTACTCCGTCAGGGTTCTGGATTCTGCCACCCCATGGGTAAGGGGCTTTTGTCCATAAATATGAATCCCTTTTTGCATCGCCGCCATAGCCTGGCTAGCATGCACATGATCGGGAGTGGATACATTGGCGGTATCCAGTGAGTCTCCTTCCTTTTCAAGCATTTCCCTCCAGTCAGAATACACCTTGGCATCTTTATACTGTGCCTTGGTTTTCTCCCGCCTACTTGGATCAATCTCTGCAATCGCCCGTACGGTAACACTCGAATGACTGGCAATTTTTCTTAAATCCATCGCCGCCATCCCCTGTCCTCCAAAACTGGCATGATTGATCCGATTTGCAGGAGATGCTTCCGCCCATGAGCTTTTCGCCACATAGGGAAACACAAGGGATGAAGAGGCAAGTCGGAGAAAAGATCGGCGTGAATTCATCCAATCATGGAAAAGGAGGGAATTCTATCGGACAAGTATAATTACATGTAACTTGATAAAATTATTCCTTACCTCTGATTCAACATCAGAGGATAATCAGAATATAAGATTTGAACTATCCGCGGGATTTTCCGCCGGAAAGATTAACGGTGGTGCCGTGCAAATAGGAAGCCCGGTCGGATGCGAGATAGACAACCAGATCCGCAACCTCGGAAAGTTTTCCACTCCGCCCCAAGGGAATGGATGAAACACTTCCGTATTTGGAGCGTAATTCATCCACCGAAATTCCACGGGTATAAGCGAGAGATTCCTCATAAGCGAGACTGCGCATACCAGTGGTCTCCATGATTCCAGGAGCCACCCCGACTACTCGGATGTTCGACTTGCCCAATTCCTTTGCCCACGAACGAGTAAGGTTGTGGTTGGCCGCCTTGGTGGCTGCATAGACACTTTGACCTTCACTTCCTTCCTGTCCGGATTCGGATGACATATTGATCAATACACCGGGTTTGGACTGC
>OMJS01000165.1 GCA_900299365.1 Opitutales bacterium | reverse complement strand
CAGGGTCGTAGCAACGACCGTACAAAATAATATTTACCTGATGTCCCTGAGCAATTTTGGGTAGTTCCTCGGCAGCACGCCCGGAAGCAAAAATGAGTTTACTACCTTTTGCTCTGATTGATTTTTCGAGGTCGGCGAGGGCATGATGAAGCCACCAGCGAGACGCAGCACCGGGGGACCAGGTACCACCTTCCTCTTTATCCCAAATAAAAACAGGTATAATTTCCATGCCACCCTGCAGGGCAGCATCAAGAGCCGGATGATCAGAAAGTCGTAGGTCTTTACGAAACCAGACAATGGCCCGTTTGCGGGAAGAGGAAGATTCGGCGATCATTGAGAAATCTTGGCACGGGACATCCCGCCGTCAATCTTGAGAATTTGTCCGGTCATCGAAACTGCCCCTGATGAATGTAAATACAAAGCGGTAGCAGCAACTTCCTCAACTGCTGGTAATTTCTTAAGGGGATGTCTGCCCTCGATCATAGGGATCATTTTCTCCCCCCCCACCATTGCCAGTCCCATCTCTGTGGGGGTGAGGGTGGGGGCGATTACATTTACCCGTACCTTTGGAGCCAGTTCGGCAGCCAGAGCGATAGCAAATCCTTCCAATCCAGACTTGGCCGCGGAAATGGCACAGTGATTGGGGAGGCCCGTACGGGCCGCCACTGATGAAAAGAGAACTACAGATCCTGAAAGTTTGGGGAGAATTGCTTGGATGAGAGTAAAAGCATCGAGCACACTGGTTTTGTATGCTTCCAGCATTTGCTCGGGTCGTAGACGTTTGAGTGGGCCAAGCACTACCTTGCCCGCACAAAAGGTGAGAGCATCAATCTGCTCGGGCAATTGATCTATGTAAGAAGAAGGATTGGTGATATCCCCAGTTATCCAGTTACAATCAGCAGGTATTGATTCGGGTAGTGTACGTGAAAGTGCGTAGACTTGGTGCCCTGCCACAATAGACTGGTCGACCAATGAGCGACCAATTCCCCGGGATGCTCCGGCGATTAAATGGGTGCGAGTGGTTAATTGGCTAGTTGTTTCCATCCAAATGAAACGATTGTTTGATTCTTTTAGATCATCTTTTTTATGTGATCTGCTTGCTCTTTTTGAATTCCGTTACATATTTCAAGGTACTATGACTAATCAAGGAGGACGAAGAGAAGGGGCAGGGCGGCCCAAGGGAAGCAACCAGTATGGTGAGCCTACCAAGCCCGTACGTCTACCGGTCAGCCAGATCGAGCGGGTGCTTCGTTTTGTGCAGGATCGTGAGTATGCTTTACCTCTCTATGCCTGTGGCGTATCCGCAGGATTTCCCTCCCCAGCAGATGATTATGCGGAGGGTGCTCTGGATTTGAATTCCCATCTCGTCCGCCAACCGGCAGCCACTTTTTTTGCCCGGGCCCGGGGGGATTCCATGATCGGTGCCGGCATACATGATGGTGATTTACTGGTGGTTGATCGGAGCCTGGTGGCTGAGGATGGTAAAGTGGTGGTGGTATCAATCAATGGGGAACTTACAGTTAAGAGAATGCGACGGGAAAAAGGCATCACCTGGCTGGTTCCCGAAAACCCCGACTATCCCCCCATAAAATTTCAGGAACAAGATGAAGCCCATCTTTGGGGAGTGGTCACAAATGTGATCCATTCCCTGTGATTGCTCTAGCGGATTGTAATAATTTTTATGTCTCTTGTGAACGGGTCTTCCGTCCGCATTTGCACGACCGTCCGGTCATCGTTCTGTCCAATAATGACGGGTGTGCGGTTGCCCGCTCCAACGAGGCGAAGGCATTGGGTGTACCGATGGGAGCGCCTTATCATCAGGTTCGTTACCTTTGCGAGCGTAATGGTGTGCAGGTTTTTTCATCCAATTATGAATTATATGGGGATATGTCTGGCAGAGTGGTCTCAGTACTCCGCCGGTTTGCTTCCGAACTGGAAGTTTATTCGATCGATGAATCTTTCCTTAATTTTTCTGGTCTGTCTGATCCATTCGCGTTGGCCGTAAGCATGAGGCAGACGGTCGGCCAATGGACCGGCATTCCGATTTCGGTAGGCTTAGGACCTACCAAGACATTGGCAAAACTAGCCAACCGTCTGGCCAAAAAATCAGGAAGTGGGTGTATGCAGGTTGAAGCAGGAGAAGATGATATTCTTAGCCGGGTAGCGATCGAGGATGTCTGGGGAGTGGGTCGCCGGTTGGCCGTCCGTCTCCGTCGGGTGGGTGCACTGGATGCCTGTGGCTTTATTCATCTCCCTCCTTCCGTAGTCCGGTCGATTGGTGGGGTCACTTTGGAGCGTACCTGGCGGGAACTTCATGGCATACCCTGTCTCGATATGGAAGAGATTGCACCTGCCCGAAAAAATACCTGTTGTTCTCGCTCATTTGGCAAGCCATTGACAGGTCTGGCGGAGTTGGAGGAAGCGGTGGCCAACTATGCGGTGCGTGCAATCCGCAAGGTTCGTTCAGAAGGTTCTTTGGCATGTGGTATTCAGGTATTTGTGATGACCAACCGTTTCCGGGAGGACCAGCCCCAGTATTCCAATGCCCGGGCACTGGCTCTGGATGAACCGACCGATGATCCTATCCGGGTAATTCGCCGAGCCAAGGAATTATTGCGGTCGATTTTTCGTCCCGGATATTCCTACAAAAAAGCCGGAGTAATTCTGCTCGATCTGGTATCGTCCCACTCACGGCAGGGCTTATTGTTTGAAGAATTTGGGGATGACCGTACCCGTGGATTTGTCGATGCGGTGGAGGAAGTGGCTGCCCGTTATGGTCCGATTGGTGGATTCTGGGCAGCTCAGGGAATCGATAAATCTTGGAGTATGCGCCGGGAAATGCGTACACCCCGCTACACTACAAACTGGTTGGAGATACCTGAGATTGGTTAGACTCTTAGATAGAATTATTTCGCCCAGTCGAAGCAGGCGATTTGTTCGCCGTTGCGGGCGAAGAGATAGCCATTGACTAGCACAGGTCCGTTCCAGCACCGGGCATTACTGAGTAACTGTCCAGAGTAGATTTCCTCAAAGGAATCGGGGTTTGCCTGCACCACCGCAAGCTCACCGGTGTTGCCTAGCAGAACCAGTTTATCCCCAGCGAGAAGGATGCGTCCGTATCCATATTTTTTACCTCGCCAATTCAGATCTCCCGTCTGAGCATCGAGGCAAACGAGCAGGTTTTCGCTATATCCATAGATTGATCCTTCATGTAAAATAGCATTGGAGAACTTCGTTTTTAAATGTTTCGATTTCCAAACGGTGGAAAGAATATAATCGCCTCCATTTTTGCTTATTTCTAAACATTCCGCCCCCT
>OMJS01000164.1 GCA_900299365.1 Opitutales bacterium | reverse complement strand
TACGATAGTGGGACTCATATTCCTCTAATCATTTTTTATCCCACGGGAGTAAAACATCCGTTTAGATACAAATCAGGTACCAAAAACTCATCTCTCATAAGTGCTATTGATCTTGTTACGGAGACAATACTTATGGCCGGAGGTACCATTCCTGACTGGATGCAGGGAAGAAGTTTTCTCCAAGAAAATTCCCAGTCGCGCCAGTTTATACACACAGCTGCTGACAGATTCGGAGATGTGGATATTTGCAGTCGAGCGATCCGATCCAACAGGTACAAATATATTCATAATTTTAAAACCGCAGGATCAATCAACGGATACACAACCGCGTACCGTAGATCAACACACCCGATTTACCACTTGTTAAATATAATGGGAGAAAAGAATTTACTTACTCCCGTTCAGGCAAAGTTACTTATGCCTTTGGAGAGTGAAGAATTGTATGACCTTGAGAACGATCCCTATGAAACCGTGAATCTTATAGGGAAAATTAGTTTTGAAAAAGTTCATCATCGACTTAAGAAGCAATTAGAGGTCTGGCTTGCAAACAGCCAAGATAAAGGGCTTCAAAACGACAGCGACGATATCATTGAACACTTCAAGCAATACGGGATCAAAACTTTTGAAAAAAGACGAGAAAGTATACAAGCAATGAAAACTTCTGTCGAAAAACACTTTGACTGAGATATATCACCAAGGACTTAAGATAAGAAAGTTAAAACTTAATAAATATCTCTATATTAAAGGTATTTACTTAAGAAAATACTTTTACAAAAGTTTCCAGAGTTTCCGTTATGCCCTATCGTAGGTCATTGATGCATGCGGGTTTACCAAATTATACTTACAGGATATTTTTTGATATTCTCGTCTTCTGTTACAATTGGTAATTCTTCCGCTAGAGCAGTAGCAACTAGGATACGATCGATTGCATCATCGTGATGATAAGGAAGCTCAGAAAGACGAAAACTGTGCTCTCTGGTAATTGCTAAGGAACGTACTTGCCAGATATTACACTGTTTTTTGATCCATGAACGGGGTGCTTCTGGCATCTCCAGAGTTCCATCATTATATTTTAAACATATTTCCAGAACCGATGCATCGCTAATAAAAAATCGGTTGGATGGATCATCGAGTACCTCTTTAGCGGCACGACTCAATTTAAAAGGATCACATGTCATCCAGACAAAAGTAAATGTATCGAGCAACAGCCTCATCAAAAATAAACCACTGTATCACCAATCCTGCCCGCGACTTCTCTTTTCTCCTTAACCTTCAGTGACTTAGATGTAGTTTCACCTATTTTCGGACGATCATTTTTTTTGATTTCCGAGCAGGGAATTAACCGGGCAATGGGTTTCCGTCCACGGGCTAAGACAATTTCTTTTCCGTCTTCAACCTGTTCCAATAATTTGGATAGGTGAGTCTTTGCATAATGAATCGTATGCATTTAATTAGTCAATTTGTTTACTTAGCTAAGTCAACTTAAATTTTATTTTTCGGTGTAAGATAAAAGTGCTTATAAAGTACAAAATCGTGACGATGGTATGAACAAATTCGATTCTTGCATGAACTATGTTTTCAGAACAAATTTGTCCTTTATGGAATTATGTAAGCATAACTTTTCCCTTCTTAGGATAACACAATTTGGGTTATGCACCCTTTTGTTATCGTTCTGTAGCTTGTCCTATGCAGATAAAAATACTTCTCGTAATCTACTGTCCAGTAATGACTTATCCCAATTTCTTGTCCCCAAAGGAAATAATCAGTATAATTGGTATGTAGTTGAAGCTGGTGTGCTTCAGCTAAGAAGCAGCCCCAACCGAAAACATTCTGTCCTTAAAACCAAGGAAGTTTTTTCTAACTTCCGTTGTAGCTTCGAATTTCGTTTTGTAGAAGGAAACATAGACTCAGGAATCGAGCTTCGTAATAATGACCAAATTCAAATTGGTATTTCTGGGTCACTTAAAAGAGATATGACCGGTTCCCCCTACATTCCCGGATTGGGGTATCCCAAACACGCAAAGGGAGTAGATACATTGCTTAGCAGCAAGGACTGGAATCAAATGACGATTATCTGTGAAGGGCCTAGATACCGCGTAAACCTAGCGGGTAATGAAATTTTGGATTACCAATCACCCCGGGCCATTCCCAAAGGCCCCATTGGGATTCAATTACATGGCAACCGGGATATGAAAATTGATTTTCGAAGATTCTTCGTCGAGAAATTATAGTACATCCACAAGCACCACTCAGATCTCCACACATTGGGAAATTACTACTTGCTGTAGTTAGAAACTACTGAGAAATTTCTCCGATGCACCCGGAGAGCCCTGTAGTTAAATTATTGAGCAAGCTTGTCTCAATACCGAGCATCAATCCATCCTTGGATCAGAAATCCGTCGGATACGGCGAGGAACCGGTAACTGCCTTTCTTGAGGAAACTTCCCAAAATGCGGGGTTATTAACGGAAAGACAAAAGGTTAAGACTGGTAGAGATAATTTATTAGTCCGCTTAACCCCGGAAGGGGAAGTGAAGTATCGTGTATTACTTGCCCCTCATCTGGATGT
This sequence comes from Opitutales bacterium, assembly GCA_900299365.1. GTDB lineage: Bacteria > Verrucomicrobiota > Verrucomicrobiia > Opitutales > Seribacteraceae > Chordibacter. The sequence goes on along the minus strand of OMJS01000164.1, from coordinate 2,962 downwards.
TGTTCCTGCCCCAATCGAGGCATTCACTCCAAAAATTATCGGGAATCAATTACATGGGCGTGGGGCGTGTGATACCAAGGGTTCAGTAGCCAGTTTTTTTCAGGCATTGTTGGATCTTGCATCATCTTCTGAACGCCCCCTGGAAACCGAGATTATTTTTGTGGGGTTGGTAGACGAGGAATTTGCTCAGGCCGGATCGCGGGCATTTGCGAAAAGTACCATTACGGGCGATCTAGCGATTGTTGGAGAACCAACCGGACTAGAAGTGATTTCTTCACACAAAGGAAGTCTGTGGATACAATTAGAAACAACTGGTAGATCTGCTCATGGCTCCACTCCTGAAAAAGGAATAAATGCCATTGAAAAAATGCATCAAGCGATGAACCTCCTGCTTGGAGAGTATCAAAATAGTCTAAATTCGAAGAGTGACCCCCTGCTTGGAAGGCCCACTTTGAGTTTAGGTACAATAAAAGGCGGGGATCAGCCCAATATTGTTCCAAGAAGGTGCCAGTTAGAATTAGACCGAAGAACCATTCCAGGCGAAAGCCCTGAATCGGTAATCAAAGAACTGGATGATTTATTCGGTGAACTCGGAGAATCAGCACCAACTATCAAGATTTCCAGAACGGTGCCCTGCCCGCCACTTCAGACAAACCAAGACCTTCCTTTCCCAAAACTCCTTCTCAAATGTGCAGATAAATATCAAACGAAAGGAGTTCCTTATTTTACCGATGCATCACCGCTTTCGATGGGCGGCACTCCTGCTCTAGTTTTTGGTCCAGGCGATATTGATCAAGCACATGCAGAGAAGGAATGGATTGATTTAGAAGAACTAGAGAAAGCTCACTCAATTGTATTAAATTTCCTCAAATCCTTACCCTAGTCCTTAATTGAACTTGAAAGGTCACAATTTCCGTTTGATTCAAGGAGAGAATCTAGGCTTGTCAAAATATCGGAATTTTCGCCATAGTTTACATCTGTTGCCCAAAAGTATTTTGCAAACTCAAACGAACGAAAAAAATATCGATCCATGAACCAAACCCAGCCTAATCTCCCATCCCCCTTATCACGCCGACAGTTTCTTGGTACCTCTGGTAAAGTTGCCATTGGGGGTGCTCTGGCTGGTATGGTATTACCCCATGTTCATGGACAAAGTGGTTCGACCAAAAAGATTGCCCTGATTGGATGCGGTGGTCGAGGGACAGGTGCGGTTGCGAATGCCATTGATGCTTCAGGTCCTTACTGCCAGTTGAAGCTCCATGCAATGGCAGATGTTTTTGATTGGAGAGTTAAGCAAAGCCGCAAAGGACTTTCTGCGAAGTATGCCGCTCAAATGGATGTTCCCGAAGACCGTCAGTTTGTTGGGTTTGATTCCTACAAAAAGGCAATGGATACTCTTGATGCTGGGGATATTGCCATCTTTGCTTCTCCCTGTGCTTTTCGCCGCCCTCACTATGAATATGCCATCCAGAAAAAACTCAATGTTTTTATGGAAAAGCCAGTGACTCCAGACGGACCTTCCTCCAAGAGAATTCTCGCCGCCAATGAGGAAGCAAAAAAGTTAAACCTAAAGGTAGGGGTTGGTTTAATGTGCCGACACAGTGAGGCCCGTATCGAACTCAAAGACCGTATTGATAACGGTGAACTTGGAGAAATTCTCTATCTCAAAGCTGTGCGAATGCAGGGCAGACTTATTGGCTGGGATAAGAGAAAGCAGGATACCAAGGATAAAGAAATGAGTGATTTGTTGTACCAAATCAAAAACTTTCATGGCTTTCTCTGGCTAAGTGGAGGGGTTTACAGTGATTTTAATATTCACAACATCGATGAGTGTTGCTGGATGAAAGGAATGTGGCCGGTAAAAGCAATGGGGCTTGGTGGTCGTCACTTCCGTGGGGATGAGATCGACCAAAATCTCGACAGTTATTCGGTTGAATACACCTTCCCAGACGACACCAAACTCTACTTTCAAGGAAGAAGCATGAACAAATGCTATCAGGAATTCGCCAGTCATGCTAATGGGACCAAAGGATATGCATTAATTTCAGGCCCTGGTGGACATGCATCTCAAGCCAGAATTCACAAAGGCCAAGGACCTAAAAGTGAACTTTCTTGGATGTTTGGAACCGAGGGTGGTGGACGTCCACGTCGTGAGAACAGTGCTTATGTCGACGAGTGGGATCACCTGCTTGACGCGATTGTGAATGATAAACCTTACAATGAGGTCGAAAGAGGAGTTGCAGCAAGTGTGGTTACCTCCATGGGTCGTATGGCTTCTCATATTGGTCGTGAAGTTACTTACGATGAGATGTTGAACTGTTCGCATGATTTCTGTGCCGGAATTGATGATATTGTGGATGGCGACTCCCCTTCCCCACTTTTGGCAAAAGCTGATGGAAGCTACGCCATTCCTCAGCCAGGTCAAATAAGCACCGAATACTAATTTCCCATCTTAAACACTAGCTTGGGAGAGTGGCAGATTCTCCTTGCTCACAGTTTGCAATTATCGGTGCGAATAAGTTTTCTTACCGCCAATTTGTATCCTTATTTACTTGTTCCCATACATTTAGGGAACTGTTTATGTCGGTGTCATTGTTCATCAGGGAATCGCAGTTGACCAACTTGTGCCCATCCCCCTAAATCTAATTATCCAAGGAAGTTTTGGGGTAGGCTTTCTTGGCTTTAGGCCCGTCCCTCGGTTAACGAGGACGGGCCATTTTTTTATCTGCATATATCTTCCAGATTGATCAAATGATTGACAATTCGCTCCATAGCTAGAGGAGGAATCGACTCTCCAATCACCTCCCTGACCAAGCGCGGTGAAAATGTACCTGTTTTGTCCAATTTCCCCAGAGATATTCCCGAAAAATCGAACTTTCTCCCCCATCGTTCATTATCAAGGGTTGATAATTTTATTATTTCTCGCAGGGAAAGAACCCGATTCTGTCCTGGATGTCCCTTT
>OMJS01000163.1 GCA_900299365.1 Opitutales bacterium | reverse complement strand
TTTCGTAATATGTCAGACTTTAACCAGAATTTACAGGATTTGCGCGAAAGCTACGATCAGCAACCCTTGCTTCGTGCAGATTTATCTACCAATCCCTTTGTTCAGTTTGAACAATGGATGAAGGATGCGATAGACGCCAAAATCTATGATCCCAATGCTTGTAGTTTGGGAACTGTGGATGGTGAAGGCCGACCATCTGCTCGGGCGGTTTTGCTTAAAGGTCTGGAAGATGGTCGTTTTGTTTTCTATTCGAATTATAATAGCCGCAAAGCCTCCCATCTTGCCGGAAATGCAAATGTCAGTATGCACTTCCCTTGGTTTTCCATTCAGCGTCAGGTCACTGTACTGGGAGATGTATCCCGGGTGGAAGACTCGCTAGCCGAGGAATATTTTCACTCCCGTCCCTACCTCAGCCAGATCGGAGCATGGGCATCCGAACAGAGCAAACCTCTAGATTCACGAGAAACCTTGGAGAAATCTTTTTTGGCAGCTAGGGAAAAGTTCGGGGATAATCCCCCCAAGCCACCCCATTGGGGGGGGTATTATTTACAACCCCTCAGTATTGAATTTTGGCAGGGCGGACCCAACCGTCTGCACGATCGTTTTTTATACGAACTAGTGGAAAAACAATGGAAAATAACCCGACTGAACCCGTGAAGAAATCAGCCCCCGACGAGTTTGAGGGCAAGGATCTAGACAATTTATTATCCCAGCGAGGCAAACCATTTGCAGACTGGAAAGAGGAACGTCTTTACCTGAGAGAGAAATGGGGAATGCAGGGTAGGCAGGTCGAACCAGACCAACCTCATGATAAGAAGGAGAAAAAAGACTAATGAACTGGGAACAGGTAGAGGAGTACGAGGATATTTTTTATCACAAAAGTGGGGGTGTCGCTAAAGTCACCATCAACCGGCCACACAAGCGCAATGCCTTTCGGCCAAGAACAGTCAATGAGATGTATCAGGCCTTTCTCGATGCAAGGGAAGACCCCAAGATTGGAGTGGTATTACTGACTGGGGCAGGTCCACATACCGATGGAAAATATGCCTTTTGTTCGGGTGGTGACCAAAGCGTCCGTGGAGAGGCTGGTTATGTCGATGAGGAGGGCGTTCCAAGATTAAATGTTTTGGACTTACAAAAACTTATTCGTTCCATGCCCAAGGTGGTCATTGCATTGGTGGCTGGTTATGCGATCGGGGGTGGTCATGTCCTTCATGTTGTTTGTGATCTGACCATCGCTGCAGACAATGCGGTATTCGGACAGACAGGTCCCAAAGTGGGCAGTTTTGACGGCGGGTTTGGTTCCTCCTATCTCGCCCGTATTGTCGGGCAGAAAAAGGCCCGTGAAATTTGGTTTCTTTGTCGTCAGTACGGGGCAAAGGAAGCCTTGGAGATGGGACTGGTTAACAAAGTGGTACCAGTAGATCAGTTGGAAGCAGAAGGTGTGCAATGGGCCAGTGAGGTTCTTGAGAAAAGCCCGCTCGCAATTCGTTGTTTAAAATCTGCTTTCAATGCAGATTGCGATGGCCAGTCCGGATTACAGGAACTAGCTGGTAATGCCACCTTGTTGTATTATTTATCCGAGGAAGGTTCAGAGGGTAAGAAAGCTTTCCTGGAAAAAAGAAAGCCCGACTTCGATAAATATCCTTGGCTTCCCTAAGGGCAGGTTTGTTTACCTGCGATTCTCCGAAAAAAGAACTGCTTCTCCCCGGCACTCCGGGTTGATCTTACCATCCATATAAGCAGTTTGTCCGGAAACAATAGTTCGTTCGATCCGGTGAGAAAAACGTTCACCGGGAAAAGGCGACCATCCACACTTGCTGAGTAATTCAGTATCATCGACCACGGTTCTTGCATTCGGATCGACCACCACCAGGTCTGCCCAGTGGCCCTCGCGTATATGTCCACGGTCAATCACATCAAAGATTTTAGCGGGCGCATGGCATGCCCGTTCCACCACTGTTTCCAGGGTAAAGCAGTCTTGTTTAACCATTTCTAGCATCAGTAATAGAGTGTGTTGAATTAGTGGTAATCCCGAGGGTGCCTTGAAATAGGGCTGTAGTTTTTCCTCCCAGGTATGGGGAGCATGATCGGTGGCCAGTACCGAAATTCTACCATCCGCGACCGCCTGACGGATTGCCCGCCGGTCGCTTACTTTTTTAATCGCCGGGTTGCATTTGATCCGCGAGCCATGGGTGGCATAGCTTGACTCCTCAAACCATAAGTGGTGTACGCAGGCTTCGGCGGTAATACGGGCATCATCCGGAGTGAAAAGGTTGAGTTCTTCTTCTGTGGAAATATGGAGTACATGAAGGCGGGCATTTTCCCTCTTTGCCAGTTCGGTAGCCAGGGTGGAGGATTTTAAACAGGCTTCCCGCGATCGTATATTTGGGTGTTCCCAGAACGGTGCATCGTTGTGGTATTTCTTTTTCGACGCCTCTTCATTTGCAAGAATGGTAGGTGTATCCTCGCAATGTGTGGCAATGGTGGTGGGAGCATGGCGGAATATTTGTTCCAGCACCTTCTCCTCATCAACTAGCATATTCCCAGTGGATGACCCCATAAAGATTTTTATCCCGGCAATTTTTGTGGGATCGGCAGATTTTACCGCTTCGATGTTCTCATTACTAGCACCCAGAAAGAAGGCATAATTGGCCGCGGAATCACGCCGAGCAATTTCCCGCTTCTCCTCCAATCTTTCCATGTCGAGGGTGGGAGGGGATACATTGGGCATCTCAAAAAAAGTGGTCACCCCACCGGCCACCGCTGCCTGTGCCTCGGTGGCAATACACGCCTTATGGGTTAGTCCTGGTTCACGGAAGTGCACCTGGTCATCAATCAGACCTGGGAGGATCCACTTTCCTTCCGCATCAATCACTTCGGCACCGGCAGGTGCCTGAATGGACGGGTCGATCTGCTCAATTCTTCCACCCCTTACCAAAATATCAGCAACTTCTTTTTTCCCATCGGTCACCACTGTACCGCCGGTAAGTAAAATATCTTTCATCTAAAATTTGAGTGGTTGGGATATATCTAGGTGTGGAACTATTTCCACTGCCCATCCCCCTGGATGATGAACTTAAAGGTGCATAATTCCTCCAGTCCCATTGGGCCACGTGCGTGTAAACGGTCAGTTGATATTCCGATCTCTGCCCCCAGCCCAAATTCAAAACCATCGGTAAACCGGGTACTAGCGTTCCAATAGACCGAGGATGCATCCACTTCCCTTTGGAATTTTTCTGCCCGATCTTTGGAAGAGGTAAGAATGGACTCACTATGCCCACTACCAAATTGATTGATAAAACCAATAGCTTCTTCTACCGACCCAACCGTTTTAATTGAAATTCGTAGATCGAGAAATTCCTCAGCATACTCGGAATCGGTTGCTTTCTCTACGGGCATGTCACCAAGAGCGCGGGTTGCTAAATCATCCGCAAAAATTGTACATCCCTTAGCCACTAATTCTTTGCCGATTTCGGGGAGCAAGGTGGAAAGGTTCGACTGGTGAACTATCAGATTTTCGATCGCATTGCACACACCCGGCCTTCCACACTTGGCAGACACCGCAATCTCCTGAGCCATTTTCGGATCACACCCTTCATCGAGGTAGAGATTACAAACCCCCTTGTAATGCTTGATCACTGGTATCCTGCTATTCTCTGCCACAAAGCGGATCAGTCCCTCGCCCCCGCGGGGAATAATGCAGTGCACATACTCATCCAGGGTTAGCAAATGATTGAGTGCCTCCCGGTTGGTGGTGGGAATCAATTGGACCGCATATTCGGGAAGTTCGGTGGTCTTGAGAGCGGTGGAAATAATGGATGACAGTGCCCGGTTGGAATGCACCGCTTCCTTGCCGCCACGCAGGATGGCCGCATTTCCGGATTTTAGGCAGAGACCTGCACAATCAATGGTTACATTTGGGCGGGACTCATAAATAATTCCAACCACTCCGATAGGTGTGCGTACCTTGTGAATGGTCAGACCATTTGGTCTTTTCTTTTCCTCAATGGTTTTACCCACAGGGTCGGGCAGTTCAATTAATTGACGTAATCCCTTAGCCATTGAATCTATGCGTTCATGAGTCAGGCGTAAACGATCAATCATTGCTTCGCTCAATCCATTTTCTTTGGCCGCTTGTAAATCTTTCTCGTTCTCTTCGGTGAGGATTTTCCGGTTAGATTCAAGTTCCCGGGAAATTTTCAGCAGGGCATCGTTTTTTTGCTCGGTGCTTGTAGCACTCAATGCCCTAGATGCATTCCTTGCCTTTTCAGCAATATGCCGAATGTCCGAATAAATATCATCGCTCATGCATCAACCTATATACTGACCTAAGAATCAGTGCAAAGATGAATCACCAATCAGTGCTGCGAAAGAAAGTGGATATCTTTAGGAAAGGAATTAAATTACAGATTGTGCACCATGCTTAGAGCACTCAATATAGATTCATGAATAGCCATGAAATAGATTACGAACTGATTGGGGATGACATGCAAATTGTCGAAATTGAACTCGACCCCGGCGAGACGGTGATAGCAGAGGCAGGTGCGATGAATTACATGGAAGAGCACATTACTTTTGAGGCCAAAATGGGTGATGGATCCAAGCCAAACCAGGGATTGTTCGGTAAATTACTCGATGTGGGCAAACGGGCACTCACTGGTGAATCCATTTTTATGACTCACTTCACCAACCAGGGAATGGGCAAAAAGCGGGTTAGCTTTGCCGCTCCTTACCCCGGTAAAATTATCTGCGTGGATCTGCAGGAGCATAATCAAAACATACTTTGCCAAAAGGACTCCTTTTTATGTGCCGCCCTTGGGACCAATGTATCGATAGCTTTTCAGAAGAGATTGGGCACTGGTTTTTTTGGCGGGGAGGGCTTTATACTTCAAAAACTTTCCGGAGACGGTAAGGCATTTGTTCATGCAGGGGGTACCGTCGTTCGTAAGCAACTTCAGGGGGAGACCTTACGGGTGGATACTGGCTGCATTGTCGCCTTCGAAGAAAGCATTGATTACGATGTAGAGATGGCGGGTGGATTAAAATCGATGATCTTTGGGGGAGAAGGTCTCTTTCTTGCCACCCTGCGTGGATTTGGCACGGTGTGGTTACAAAGCCTTCCATTCTCCCGACTAGCCGATCGGGTTCTGCAAAATGCACCCAGTGTGGGAGGGAAAGGCCAGGGCGAAGGATCTGTACTTGGTGGTCTCGGCAGAATGATTGATGGTGACTAAACATATGCCGGACCCCGATCCATTATTGAGAGGAGGTTGCCCGGCAAAGCAACGAATCATCGCTTTATGTGTTTTGTCGTAAGCAGAATCAGAATGCATTAGAAGCTTACTCTGTCTGTGGTTGCGAAATTGATTCGTATTTTAAAAAACGAAAACAGGTAGTAAAAGTGTCCAGGAATAATTTTAGGATGGATCTGTAGGAGGCATTTAAAATCTCATAAAGCCATAATGCAAAATGGCTAAGGAATGGAGGCGCGGGCCGGAATCGAACCGGCGAATAGAGGATTTGCAGTCCCCGGCATTACCACTTTGCTACCGCGCCGTTAGGCAAGTGGGAGAAAGTATCGACAGGGCAATATTCGGGCAAGTAAAAAGCCCGTATCCTTTCTTTCCTATCACATTTCTTATAAGTAAAAATTTATTTACTTTTCCTTATTTTAGGATTGTAGAAAGGAGAAATTCTGACCCAATGCATCTCATATTAACTCTAGCCCAAATTTATTATGATCATTAAAAAATTATTGTTTCTTTTGCCCATTTATTTTCTTGCTCATTGTCTGATTGGAAATACTGCATCCGAAGTTCAAAAAAAGAAACCTAGTTTCCCCAGTAAAGAAGAGATCTTGAAGAAATTCGATACCGATGGGGATGGGAAATTAAATGAGGAAGAGCGTAAAAAAGTGCGTGATGAAATGGCATCGAGGCGTTCTGGTTTGCCTCCGTTATTGGCCAAAAAATTCGATAAGGATGGCGATGGGAAATTGAGCGAAGAGGAGCGAGCTGCTTTCCGCAAAGAAATGGCAAGCAAGGGAAGAAAGTTGCCTCCTCATTTAATGCAGCGTTTTGACAAGGATGGAGATGG
>OMJS01000162.1 GCA_900299365.1 Opitutales bacterium | reverse complement strand
TCTGCAGTTGCCTGGGGTTCTATGAGCCTTACTTTTTCCCCAACCAATCAGGGGATTTTAAATCATCCAGGTATCTCAGGGATATGAAGGTAAAGGAAAAGATGACAGTGTTTAAAAACCTGTATCATCCTGGCATGGATACCAGTAATCATGATTCTGAGAAATCATTCCTTACGGGTAGCCCGGCTCCTGAATCACCCAGCTTTGTGAACGGAGTTTCGGTGGATCAAGTGATGGCTCAGAAAATGGGTGGATATACACGTTTTCCTTTTCTTAATTTCAGTATTTATGATCGTGGTTGGGGATTATCCTGGAACGAGAGAGGTTCCCCGATTCCGTCCCTGCATGATGAGGAGAAAATTTTTAATAAGCTTTTTGGTGAAGAGGATTTACAGGCAAAGAAAGACCAGATCAGGAATGACCAGCAAATTCTTGCAAGCCTGAGTAAGGATGTTTCGAGACTTAGAAAATCAGGAAAAAATCCCGGAAAGCTTGATAGCTATAAAGTGGTGATGGAGGAACTGGCTGCACAGTTGGAACACGAAAAGTTTTGGCTGAATGCAGAGAAACCAAAGGTGCAAAAGTCTCTACATCAGGATCACGAATATGTTTTTTCCAATAAGATCCGAAACTTATTTGAACTTTCCAAACTCGCGTTTCAAACCGATTCCACCCGGGTGATTACATTATCGATGGATTGGATAGACGGTGCCATTAAAGTGCCCGGTGCCGTGGGGGGGTGGCATACCTTGTCTCATCATGGAGGAAAGCCAAATGTGATTGATCAATTAAGTAAAATTGAAATCGATACCTTGAAGCATTTTAACAATTTCCTTTATGAGATGGATCAAATTAAGGAAGGAGATGGTACTTTATTAGACCATACAACTATTGTGATGGGCAGTAATTTTGGAGATGCTTCCAGGCACACATGTAACAATTTACCCATCATTGTAGCCGGGGGAGGGTACCGTCACCAGTCCCTCACCGTTACCGAAAAACAAACCCCTCTTTGTAATCTTTATCTCGAACTACTTCACCGAAATAATATTGATGTTGGTGCTTTTGGGAGTAGCACCGCAGACCTAAATTTACTCAAGAGCTGACGTGTTAGTCTTTCTTTAAAAGAGCCCGCGATATCTCCACGCGGAATGTCTTACAGGTCGTAAACACCTGCTTAGTTCTTTTAGGAGCGATTGTGGGGCTCACCGGCAATTCTGTATTCGGCCCAGTTGGGGACTTTTGTCGTTGCGATCGCTGGTATTAAGCTAGAACTTATGGAATATATGGATTTGTCTAATAGCCCTCTGAACAGATCGGCTTACCGTTGGCGGTTAGTGTAAGCGTTCTACTTTTAAAGACAGAGCAGGATGAACATCGCTATTAATCCAACAAGTACTACATTCCTGTCTATGCGCTTACTCATAATTTCATTAGTAGTAGGATTAGTGCTCATTGGTTCCTTTTCTTGTTCACCGGCTATTCCCGTCCATGAAACAGAGCGCCTGAAGAAACTAGAATCTGCATTAGCTCCCTATGTGTTACCAGCCAAGTTTGATGAGGAGCGGGTAGAACACTTAAACTTAAGGAATGAGCGGATTAGCAAGCTGGCAGAGATTTTAGAACCACACGACATCAAGCTGCAGGTATCGGAACAGGCCCTGCAACAATCATTTCATATTAATGGTCTGTCTGGTTTTACCATCCAGAGAACAGTTGATAATTGCGTTCATGAGATCGGCGGGTGCTGGCTCTATGATGATAAGACTGTTTTTGTGGTTATGGACCCAAGTGAATTTGACCAAGCACTTCAAAAAAAGTACGAGCACAAATGGGCTCTTAGCTTATTGGTTGAGCGACAAAAATTTCAAATAAGTCAAATAGAAATGGGAGTCGCGAGGCTACCTATGAAACTATTGTTACACCTTCGATTTCCTGGAGAGCTTCCAGAAAAAATCAAACTCGATTATATTTCCTGGCAGGATACTCCCCTGAAACAAATATTCAGGGACCTAGAAAGTGCAGTCCGAAAAGAACTGGATAAGAATGCCGATCATTCTATAATAGAGTCTATCGAAAATTTTGAGATTACCCTTCTTCTTGAAGACGATGAAGTCTACGAAAGAAAGAAGAGTTATCATTTTAAAAACAGTTCTATTGAGTCAATAATTTCTACCATATGTGAGGAAAACCAACTACACTCAAAGGGCCATTCCGCTACGGACGAGCAATTTTACATCGTTCCCTTGCATCCAAGTCTTTTGAGTGGTGCAGGAGACCAGTAATCATTGAGGGTGACCCCTGCGGATTCAGGAATCAATTGAGTGTTGGATGAATTAACCCAGTATTAACCTTTGCGAAATTAAGTTATTTTTTATTTTGAGGTGGATTCCACCAGGCATCCAGCTTGGTAGTTAAATTCTTCACCAAGTCTGGATTTTGATCAGCTAGGTTCGTGCTTTCCAATGGATCTTTTGTGAGGTCAAACAGTTCCACTTTTTCCCGAGGTATTCCAATTTGCCAGCCCATGGATTTGAGCTTGGGGTGAGGCTCTGTCCACCTGGTCAGCTTCCAGTTTTGTTGTACAACTGAACGCGCACGGAGGGCGGTTTCGGGGCGGTCAACATCGAGCATATCATGAGTGAAATTTTCTAGGAAGATGGACTTTCTTTTTTTGACTACAGTGGGATTTAAAAGATCAATCCCGCTCATCCTCTC
>OMJS01000161.1 GCA_900299365.1 Opitutales bacterium | reverse complement strand
GAAGAGAGGGCACTTCCTTTGCAACCCGAGGCTTCAGATTCCCCCACTAATGTAGAATCTTCCTTCAATAAAGAAGAAAAATCAACCTACGAGGAATTGTATTCCCCAAAACATCCTCAGCGCAGAATCGGTTACTATTTTGGACCTTTCATCGGTACTGTATTTCCTGACGATAGTTCAGTCAAACCGACTGGCACTAAAGAAAATTATAACTCGAAGGGCGGCGCTGTTGGTGGATTCCGACTGGGAAATGACTTTGGTTCAGCAAGAATTGAAGCAGAATACGCTTTTTTAACTCATGAAATTGAATCCAGTCTAGGATCTGGAGATACAAACATCCATAACCTCAAAAGTCGATTAATCTTGGAAAAAAGCCTAGGTGGTCGTGCCGACATTCGTGGGGGCATTGGTCTAGGAGTTGCGTTCATCAATAAAGATCTTGCTGGTAAAGAATATGATGGGGTTGGGTTTAGTTATGATTTCTTGCTGGGTTGGTCTTACCGGGTGATGGATAATTGGTCTATCAATTTAGATTACCGGCATTATTTAACTGCTGCACATAAAAATTACGACAGGTTGCAGGGGCATATCATCGAATTTTCGGCTGGATTTGATCTTTAGCCTATAATTTATTGACCAAGAATTTCCCGAAATTCTGTTGGTAATGAAGATTCTGCTTCCCAAGTGACATTGGATTGACCACCCAGTGATAGCTTGACTTTTATTTTTGCTGAATGAAGGAAGAGCCTATTGGTTTTGGAAAGCTTGGTGATCTTTCGGTTTAAGTTAAATTGTCCATATGTACGATCGCCAAGGATTGGAAGTCTACGCTTTGCGCATTGCACTCGGAGTTGGTGCGTCCGTCCAGTTTGGGGCATTAATTTAAGCAGTGCCAAGTTTCCGTATTGATTGTGAGTTTTTTGCTTAATTTTTGCTAAGGTAATGGCATTCATGCCTGACTTTGAAGAGATAACCCTAATTTTCCCACAAACCAAAGTTTTTTTGAGACAATCTTTCCATGGACTACGAATAGAGACTCCATGATAATTAACAACCGCATAGTAAGTTTTTTCAACAAGCCGTTCTTCAAATGCCTTTTTTAATTGATCGGCGAGTTGGGGACAGGTTGAAGCTAGCAATACACCAGATGTGGCAGAATCAATTCGGTGGACTAAGAATAGTTTGCAATCCTGCCTATTTTCTTTTCCCCAAACATAACACTCTTTTTCATAATCAAAGGGACATTTTAAAAGAGATCTGGACTTATTTTCTTTCGGATTTGGGTGAGTGAGAACGCCCGGTACTTTTTCGATAGCCAGAAGACCATCTGGATGTTGCTTAATTATGCTGCATAATTTATCCAGCGGTAAAGAGCAGGCAGTCATGTATTAAAATTTAAAAATAATTAAAGGTTATGGTTATTTGGTCTGATTGTCCAATTTCCTCAATCATTTTATCATCCCACTCACCAAAAGGGGCTCTAGATGCAATTGCCTGCCTACAGAGCTCTGAAGGGAGGGATACTGGGATTAAAGCGTCCCTTTCCGTGAGATTTTTTATGTTACCAGATTTCATCAGAGTGAAAGTGTAGGTTATTTTTTTAGATAAACTATCTTTTTGTATGTAGCGAATGGACGACCTAATCAAGTCGCCCCATTGGTTTTCAATAGCTTTAAGCAACTCTTCCATGTAGATGCCATAAGGACTAAGTCTGGAATTAATCGCAATTCTACCAACTCTCGCCACAGATCTTGTATTTTGTAGAATTGGGCCATTGAGCAAATCATGAGAGAGTTTCGGGCGTGCCCTAGTCGGGGGTTGGTTAATCACTTCCTTTCTTTTGTTAAATTGGGTACTATCTGTCTCGTGGCCTGATAAATCGATTATTTTTTGATTCTGATGATTTTTTCCTTTGGGCAAATGATGCCCGGTTCCCATATCGGGATTTTGCTTCATTAGCGCAATCTTACTTGATGCGGTTGAACTTGTTTTTGTGACTGAGCTCAATGGGGGATTCGTGGCACTGAATACTGATTGTTCAGCTTTTTTAGAAGGACGAACAATTTTTAAGTTCTTGGAATCCCCTAAAGATTCAGGAAGTTGGCTAGGCTTAATATCATTCAGCAGAGGACGAGGTTGAGCAGCCTGTTGGTTTCTTGATGCGAGTAAATTGGCATGATCTGCTAAATTTTCGGGAACGAATGGATTCGCTTCTGCGAATCTTTTAATCTCTACCTCATTAGGATTTCTTGAAGCGGAAGTTTGCCATTTTAGGAAAGGAGTAGGGTGAGTCTTTTTATTATTACCAAGAAAAGAAAAGGGATCTAAAAAATAAAGAGCGAAAACAACCAAGATGGTCAGTAAAGAAGAAAGAAAATTACTCCAAATTGAGGTACCTCTGCAGTTTTCGTAGATCATTGGAGTATGTTATTTCGGGAATATATATCTTAAGATTTCTTCACAAGCTTGTGTTGCCCCATTTTGCCTAATCGTGGAGTCTTTACTATTTGCTTCATCGATCAAGTCGGAAAAGGATTTTAGCCATGCACCACTCATAAAATGTGAAGGTGTGATCTCTTCTGAGATTAAATTTTTGAGACAAAAATTACGGAGAATATCTGACTCTCTAAAGTTTTGTCGGAAAACACCTAAAAAGGGAACATTCATGCCCCAGCATTCTGAAACTGTTCCGTATCCTGCTTTTCCAACAACGCAACTTGCGAAATTAATGATATCCGGAAAGGGTATATCTGAATTCATTGGGAGATATATTACACCATTGCTAATGATGATTTTGGGGTATTCGCCTGGTACGACTAAAAAATATGGTTCAGGAACTTTATCAAAAGCATAATGCATTGAAATGCCTCCTGTTGTTACCACAATATACTTATTTTCCTGCCCTAGCGATAATTTGGAGAAGAGACTATCTCTATCTACAGTAGGTTCTCGGCAAACGGGGTTTATTTTGGTAACTCCATCTATTTCTTGGCAAACTGGGGTACATTGTATTCTTCTACTTGCTCGTTTATATATTTCCTTAAATATGTGTATGACTCTTTTAAAATCCTTCCTTTCACTTTTTAATGGTTCGTATATCCAATCCCATGTAAAATTTTCTACTAAAATAGATGGGACTCCGAGTATTCCCCCTACTTTTATTCCAAGTAGAGATATATCGCATAAAATGAAATGAGGTTGGAAGTTTGCAACTTTCTCAACCAATCCCTTAGGAGGATTGCTCAAGATTGAGATGAGTTTATCCACTTTCTTTAAAGTTAAACTTAAGTCGTGGGTAAAAGGGTCAATTTGAACTAGACCTACATCCGTCACTTGCTCATGTAAATAAAAGACGCAGTTTGAGGGCATATTGATTTGCCAAAACCAAAGAGGGCTTTCTCCAACAATGATGACCTCTAAAGAGGTAAATTTTTTTGAAATTTGCTGAATTATTGCCGATACTCTAGTGGCATGACCAAAACCGTGAGATGACACAAAACAAACAAATCTTAACAGTTTGGGATTTCTTTTAATCAAGAAATATTAGCTCCAAGTAAGCAATTAATTGCTCGGAAGGGAAAAGTTTTCCGTTCTTTTTGTAAATCATCCGCCTGCAAAACTGAGAGTCGTTTTTTTCATCATAACTTAATACCGTGATTTGTTGCTTTAAGCTGACAGAAGACTTTTCGAAATTAAGAGGAAATCCAAAAGGACCAAAAGAACACACCCAGGACTTCACTGACTCATTATATTCTGGGTTTAATAAAAGTGAGGGATTGCGAAGAAGTAAATCAGGTGTCTGAGAAAAATTAATCTGTACCTTGGTAATAGTCGGTAGTTTTAAAAGATATGATCTTGGTGAGGAAAAGGAATACTTTTGATAACTGCTATAAAATTTTAAAGGATCAAGACCGACCAAGTTGTACCCGTTATAGTTGGTGTGTTTGTTAGGTGTTCTAAATCTTTGTCGATTATACCACTTGTCAAAGTTGTTACTCAGTCGAATTCCCACTTCAAAATGTAAGTGTGACCGGTTCAAGGGAATTCTGAAAGACGCAGTATTTCCCATTTTACCTATTGGCTGAGCAACCACTACTTGGCTTCGATGAGTAAGATTTTGGTGAATTTCTTCTAAGTGAGCATAGAGTGTGTAAAGTACAGGCGTGAATTGCTCATGCTCTAAAACAATGTACTTCCCGTAGGCACTGTCAGTAGGAGATCGGCATATATAGGCAACGGTTCCGCTCATCGCCGAAAAAATAGTATCCTCAGCAATTCCCTCAGGGGTACGATTAATAGGAAAAAGATCCAATCCCTCATGAAATTTATTTCCGTGATTACGAACACAACCATATGCCCCAGAAGTAAAATCTTTATCTGGCCCTGTCTTTTGCAGGAAATTACTATACCCTAGTCCTTTAGCAAAAGATGGATTGGGAGTTGGCCATGCTAGAAAAAACTGATTAGCGAAGGATAAGGTTGGGGAGATGGCAGTAAGGATTGATACTGCTAGAAGAAAATTCTTCATATGGTTCTGTCTATGCCATCAATTTCGCTGGCGTTGTAACTCGAGTTGAATTTGCCGAACGGAAACTTCAAGTTTCTTATAAAAAGCATAAACTGCTTCTTCCGATTTCCGGTGAGTAAAAATGAATGGTATAAAACCATTGGTAATGGTGGACTCGATAGGGTGGATTCCAATCACTGTTCCGTTGACTACAAGGTTAAGGTTTCTGCCAATATGCTTGGCTGTCTCTTTCTGCAAGGTCATTGCCGCCCTGCGGTCCAGTCCAATCCAGACCCCATAGATCCTGTCTTTTTGATCAGGGCTGAAAATATCCGTGAAACTACCAAGTTGTGTTCCCGCAATATCATATTCGTCAATGATTGGTATTGGAGCACCACCATCAAGAAAGATTCTTGGTCGATGGGAAATCTTATCTG
Source organism: Opitutales bacterium (assembly GCA_900299365.1). Lineage (GTDB taxonomy): Bacteria > Verrucomicrobiota > Verrucomicrobiia > Opitutales > Seribacteraceae > Chordibacter. Next base: position 480 of record OMJS01000161.1, on the reverse strand, counting down.
GGTCATATCCGTTTCTAGAGCAAGAAGTTGTAAGGGCAGCAACGCCAATCAAGAAAAGATACAAAAAAGAATTAATTAAAAATCTATGTCTAATGGATTTTTTCATGCTTACACTTGTGAAACAGAAAGATTGTTTGTTAATAAAAGAATATAAAACATGAATCAAAGCAACCACACTAATCATTATGAAAATTGTCACGAGGCAATTCTTATTATGGATTTGCAACCTCGATTATTATCTACAATTCCCAATTCTAGCTCGTTATTGACTGCAAATTGTATTTTCGCACAAGCTTCTAGTGTTCTAGGCACCCCAATAATTTTTACTGAGCAAGTGCCTGTTAAATTAGGGAAAACAAATAGTTGCTTAACAGAGAAGCTTAATGACTATAAAATTATTACAAAGGATTCTTTCTCTGCATTCGGGTCGTTGGATTTTTGTGAATTAATAAGTTCATTAAAGATTCAAAAATTAGTAAT
>OMJS01000160.1 GCA_900299365.1 Opitutales bacterium | reverse complement strand
GTGAACCAAGCATTAGCTACGATGGAACCAAAATGGTTTATTCCACCAAATCATCCAATTTACTTCCTGGATCCATTACTCGAGATGATGGAATAAAATTTTATAATTCTACCTTTGAATTGCCTACTGCAACTCCAGTTTTGGTCGGTTCTATTCATGAAATTGAAATTACAGATCCTGGTTTTGGATACATTGGTGGATTCTTGAACATTGAGGATCTATCAGGAACTGGTTCGGGTGCTGAGGCAAGTTATGAAGTGGACCAACGGGGACGTATCGTATCGATCCAGATGATCAGTGCTGGGCAGAATTATCAGTTGGATAAAACTGTGGTCAGTGTAGCTGAACCACTTGGAGGAAGTGGTTTTGCTGCCGGAGAGATAAGATTCGAACCAACTCAAGGGCTGGGTGAAAACCGATCGGGTGGCGGGCGTATATTTAAGGTAGAAATGAATGATTATGGGCTCGGTTATAAAATTGGAGAGGCACAGGAATCATCTTTCGCAGACCTAATTCAATTTGAAGGTGATGGTGCGGATCTTAATGGAGATGGTTTCCCCGATGGTCGGGTCAACCCAGATAGGGTCCATAATGTTGCTGGGAGTCTTTATCTTGAGCAACGATTTCAGGTTGAAATGGTCTCGGGTACATCCGGACTTGTTGGCTCTGATATCCTCAATACAATCCTTACAATTTCGGATAATAATAATTCTTTAGATCCTTTAATCATTGAATTCGAAGAGGGAGCAGGTAGTACAGCTTCTACCATACCAGTAACTCTTGGTGTGACGACCAAATCAGGTTTACGGGATGCCGTGGTTGATTTGATCGATGATTATATGTCCATTTCAGCATCAGGTGATGTTACAACTGGTCCATTGGTTGAAAATAATCAAACCAATGGAAGCACTTTTACATTTGCGGCCCTATCTGGCCGTTTTTCAACGAACAATCCATCTGCGGTTCGTGTGGTCGAAGAATCGAATATGTTAATTATGGGTTCTGGCTACACCACCGTTACACCTGTTGTTAATCAAGTGCCTAGTATCTATGGATTTTCTGAGGTCTTGAGTAATCCCAGTTTCTCTCTGAGTGAAGGGGCAGGCCGAATGACACTTCTTGCCCAAGGAGATCAGGAATCGGACGACATCTATCTCTTTGATGAGACAACAAATACAAACACACGGGTGAGCAGAAGTTCATTTGGAACCCCTGCCGCATATCTTTTAAACGCGCCCGGATCGATACCGAGTCCACCAAGTAATCGTTTCCCTTCCATTAGTGGAGATGGAAGATATGTGTTTTTCAGTTCTGATAGTTCCGGCCTAGAAGGATTAGCCTTCCAGCATAGCAATCAATTACCGACTGATAATAGCTCGACAAGAAGTTTATTTATTCGGGACCTAAAATCCTCTCCGATTACTGAAAGCTCGATCAGTTTAAAAATGCTTTATCCGACGAGTGATCTGAATCATAGTTTCGCTCCGCAAAGTAATATCCCGATTATTGCTGACTTAAATTTCACTGGAGATTTTGTTGTGGTCGGAATTTTTCTGAACCAATCCTTAAACGGAGTTATGGAAGAATTTGGTGGGGGTAGATTCAATAATTTTTCTTCGGGTAGATTTACTGGATCACTTCGAAATTTGACTGGCGGTGAGTATTCTTTGCAATTGGTTGCTTTTGGTGCAGAGGGTCAAATCTTGGCATCAAGTTCAATCCGGAGGTTTACAGTTTCCTCTTTTGACGGGTCACTCCCACCCACTGTTACCCTTTCAAACCCTAATCAATTTGATGCGGTCACTTCTACATCAGTCATTCCATTGACTGTTACTGGTGAAGACCCTGATGGGGCACTTAGCAGTGTGTCTTACTATCAGGATGGCAAACTTATCCAGACCATTACGAGAGTTGAGGGTATTCCTGAATCCAGTCAGACATATCCTTTGCTTTTCGATATAAACTCAACTCTTGTAAATGGGGAAGAACAAGGAGTACGTAGTTTATTTGCAATCGGAGTGGATAATAGCGGAAACTATGTGGCAACGGATCATTTCAGTCTATCATTCACCAAAGGTACAGAGGACCCTCCCAGTATTGCTATTGTTAGTGGTATCATGGGAGAATTTATTGGTCCGAATGACTTAAATGTGACCGTAGATAATGAAGGTCGTGTAACTGCGATAACATTACCAAATGGTCCCGTAGGCAATAGGTTACTGGCTGCTCGAGCTGCGATAAGTTCGAGTGGGTCTGGTAGGGGGGCACTTTTTGAACCGATAGTACAAACTGATCCCAATTTACCAAATTATGGACAGATCACGGGCTTTACTTCTGTTTCTTCGGGCACCAACTATGATCAATCGGATGATTTTTCCATCAATATTGTCCCAATCCTTAGGGTAGTTAATGAAGGGGTGAGGGCACAACTTCGGTATACATACAACGCACCTACAGATGCTAATCAAACAACCAGAACAGATAATATAAATGTTGGGTTTTTCCTAGACAGAGAGACCCCTATGGTGGGTAGTGGCTATGTGATTGGTCCTCGTTTGAGACTTTTACCATCTGGCACTGGAGTTAGTGGATGGCCACGCATACCATTACAGGATTCTGATGGCCCCACCTCAAGCATTATACAATTCGGAACCATTAATGTGACCATGCCTGCTGATGATGAAGATAGAGCAGCCGCGTTGTTTGGAGGCTTTGTTCAATCAGCCGTGGGAATTACTGTGGAGGCCAATGCTTCAACCGAACAAATAGAATCAGTTTCCCTAGTAATTAATGGTGGAACCGAAGCAGATCTGACAAGTAATGAGCCATCATCAGATAACCTATACACCTTTGTGTGGATACCTGATGAACCAGGTGATTATACTGTTAATGCCTTGGTGAGAGATATAGCCGGTAATGTTATTTCTACGCCAGAAAGCTTAATTACCATAGAAAATTTTCATGGTTCTGGTGTTAATTTATCTCTACCTGGTGAGAGTAATTATACAGTTGAGGCAAATAGTAATCTACTTCTACGTGCTGATGCCACATCTGAATTTGGCATTGCTGAAGTCGAGTTTTATATAAATCAGCAATCCGTGGGCGTTGCCTATGATAATGGCGGAACAAGTTTCCAAACCATCGTTGATTTATCCAAATTGAATCTGCGTCAGGGTCAGCATGAAATCGCCATAATTGCCCGTGATAGGATGGGAAATATGGGGGGCACATTTCCCATCCGCCTGACCAATTTACCGCAAAGACAAAACAAAATATTGAACATAAACCCTCCTCTTTTGAGAAACCCTCCTGTTGTCGAACTCAAGTCTCCAATTTCTGAATCTACCATTAACTTGGGCTCAACACTTCGTTTGCATGCAGATGCAAGCGATGTAAATGGGGATCTCTTAGGTGTCCAATTTTATATAAACGATTATACTGCAAATGCATGGTCCGGAAGTTTTGATTTCAATGATTCACTACCAAGCGACGGAGAAACTCTTATCATTGATGATGGCACCTCCAATTTTCCCATTACCTTCGAGTTTGATAGTAATTCATCGGCTTTTGGCGGAGGTGCCCCAACCCCAATCTCCAGTGCCGCAAATGTTCTTGATGATTTGAGTATAGAAGGGAACTACACTCATATTCATCCGGTTGATTTTGTAATTGAGATCGACAGCGTGGGGAGTACGACCAGTGGTATTGCGGACACTTTTAGATGGTCCAAGGACGGAGGAATTTCATATGTGGAAGAACGCGTGGCAATTACTGCGGATATCAGTCAGACGCTTGCTTATGGACTGGATGCAAATTTTTCCAATTCTACTGGCCATAAAATTGGAGACCGTTGGGCATTTACCGGTCGTTCAAAAAACAATGTGGTCAAAATCTTTTCTGATTCTTCTTCCAATGACATAAACATATTACTTACTCGTAATGCCCTGCATCAAGCCTTGGAAAATGCCCGTACTCTTAATCTTTTATCTATTCGTTCACAAATTTATTCCGACAAAAACCTAATCCAGCTAAATCATGTTTTTGATTCTTTAATCCAGAGACCTGTTTCAATTACCGGTACTGTTTTAAACACAAATTCTGGAACCTTGGTCCTCAATAATAATGACCAGAATCAGGATGGATTGGAAGATAATTATGTACTAGCCCAGGCTAAGGATAGTAAATTCGATGAGCCTTTTGGATTGAGCTGGGAAGCAAACGAGACCGGAAACTTTATCATCTTTGCCATTGCTGAAGACTCTAATGGTACCCGGGTTACTAGCCAGCCAGTCATGGTTGAAGTAATCAACGCAGTTGGTCAAGTGCCAGAGATTGAACTTGGCACTGTAGAGCAGTATATGACCTATTCTGGAAGTGCTCTAACTACATCCCTTAGTGCGGAGGCGAATGATCCGGATGGGTCGATATCAGAAGTAATTTTCTTTGCCAATGGGCTTGAGGTTGGGGTCGATTCTTCCCGCCCATTTGCGTCCAATTTTGAGATCAATGCGACCGGTCATTATGAGGTCTATGCGGTTGCCCGGGATAATTCAGGAAATTTGGCGACTTCCAATGTTCGAAGAATTGTTGTGGATGAGGGAGGGGAGGGTCAGGAAGTACCTCTTACGATCTC
>OMJS01000159.1 GCA_900299365.1 Opitutales bacterium | reverse complement strand
TAGGATGGATTTTATGTATAAAACATCAGTGCTTTTACATTTGGTTCTTTTTCCAACTTTTCTTTTATTTGGTGAAGAAAAAGCAGAGATTGATTTTGCCCGCGAGGTATTGCCCATTTTATCTGACAAGTGCTATGCGTGCCACGGTCCTGATACCAAGAAAAAAGATTTGGTTAGGCTGGATCTCGAGGAATTAGCCAAAAAAGATCTAGGGGATTATCATGCGATTGATCCGGATGATTTGGAGGAAAGCGAATTGCTCTACCGTATCGTGGATGAGGATGACCCCATGCCACCTGAAGATTTTGGAAAAAAGCTCTCCCAGAAAGAAAAAGATCTCATCAGGGAGTGGGTACTGTCGGGTGCCGAGTACGCGGATCATTGGTCCTTTGTCCCGCCAACCAAGAAAGGGGTTGAGCCCAATATTAATCCGGTTGATCATTTTATTGGCAAAGATCTTAAAAAGCAGGGCTATGATTTTGCCGAGGAGGCAGACCGTGCAACCTTGGCCCGCCGTGCATCTTTGATTCTCAACGGATTACCCCCAGAGCCTGAAGAATTGGATGCGTTTCTTAAAGACAAACGCCCGGATGCTTATGATCGCTACCTCAATCGATTGTTTGCTAAGGTGGATTATGGGGAGCATGTTGCCCGGTCTTGGTTGGATGCGGTACGTTACGGCGATACTCATGGATTACACCTCGATAACCGTCGGGGAATCTATCCATACCGCGACTGGGTGGTTCGTGCTCTAAATGATAACCAACCTTTTGATGAATTTATACGTTGGCAATTAGCGGGAGATTTACTGCCCAATCCAACGGAAGATCAAAAAATCGCCACTGGATATGTCCGTATGAATCCAACCACAGGGGAGGGTGGTGCCATTGCCACTGAGTTTCAGGCGAAGAATAATTTTGACCGGGTGGAAACCACTGGTACCGCCATGCTTGGATTATCTCTAACCTGTGCCCGTTGTCATACCCACAAGTATGATCCCATCACCCATCAGGAATATTTTGAATTTCTCGCCTTTTTCAATAACACCGCGGAAGACTCCATGGACAGAAATCAATATGTTTATGGGGATTATCTTACCGTTGCCAAAGATCCCGTATCCAAAAAGAAATGGAGTGAATTTCTGGCCAAAGAAGCGGCGTTTTTAAAGGAGGTTCAGGAATCTGGAAAATACAAACAGCAAAGCGATCAGCTTGCCAAGCTTGCCGAATTATTGGTTCCAGATCTTTCCAAGCCAGGTAACAAAACGGTGGGTAGTTCAAATAAATCACCGAGGAATCAAAAAGCAGAAAGAGCAATTGATAATCGGGTGGGGACCAAGTACCTGAATAGTGATGGTAATGGCAGTGGGTTGACCATTACCACTGTTGCCGGAATTATTAACGGAATAACTCTAACCTCTGCGGATGATCATCCAGGCCGCGATCCTAAAACCTATAGATTGGAAGGTTCAAATGATGGCAAAGCATTCACTCTGATTTCGGAAGGAGATGTTCCAGTATTTACCAAGCGTAAACAGAAGAAAGAAATTCTTTTCGATAACAATCAATCCTACAGCAATTACCGTATCACTTTTCCGAAGTTATCGGATGTGTATGCCAGGGTAATGCAAATCGCCGAGATTGAGCTTTTAAAAAGAGATGTATTGCCCAAAGACGATATTCTGGCCCGAGCTCAGAAATTAAACACTGAGAGGATCAATGCAGAGAGAAATTATTTAACCACCACCTTAATCGCTCGGGATTTACCTTCTCACCGAAAAAGAGAGACCAAGATTCTTGATCGTGGAGAGTATGACAAACCCATTGGCGAGGCTTTGAATCCCGGAGTATTTTCCGTACTCGGTGGGATGAGTGAGGGAAGTCCGAAAAACCGGCTGGGTTTGGCGGAATGGTTGGTCTCGGATGAACAGCCTCTGACTGCCCGTGTGTTGGTCAACCGGTTCTGGTTGATGGTGTTTGGGGAGGGGCTTGTGCGCACTCCGGAGGAGTTTGGATTGCAGGGGGAACATCCCACACATCCCGAACTACTTGACTGGTTGGCAGTGGATTTCCGAGAGAACGGATGGAACCTACAACGGTTGTTTCGACAATTTTTGACCAGCCGTACCTTTAAGCAATCTTCTGCCCGCAGGTCCAATGTAATTGATCCAGAAAACAAATTATGGGGCAGAGGACCATCCTTCCGCTTGGATGCAGAAATCGTGCGGGATCTTACCCTTTGGTCATCGGGCCTGCTTAACCGGAAAATTGGGGGGGAAGGCTTCAAACCCTACCAGCCCGCAGGTATGTGGATCGCTTTGTCCCATCCCAATAGTGATACCAAGAACTATGTGATGGACATGGACGATAGTATTTACCGCCGTAGTCTCTATATGTATTGGAAGCGCACCTCTCCCCATCCAATGATGACCCTGTTTGATGCCCCCAGCCGGGAGTCCAGTTGTGTGCAGCGCTCCCGGACCAGCACATCGTCTCAGTCCTTGGCTTTGTTTAATGAAACCCAGCGTATGGAGACTGCCCGCAAATTGGCCGAGCGTTTGATCAAGCATGACAAGCGGGATAATGCCCGAATGGAATATCTCTTTTCCCTACTCACCTCCCGTAAGCCCAAGTCGGCCGAGGCAGGTGCTTTGTCTGAATTACTTGGGCAGGCGAAGAGCCGCTTTACCAATTCTCCTGAAGATGCGAAAGAAATTTTGTCGCAGGGACTGGCACCCAATGATGAATCTTTACAAGCTGTGGAAGTGGCTGCATGGACACAGGTAGCTGCCACCGTGCTTGCAAGCGATCCCGCCATTCTTCTTTACTAAATCATTGATAGGACAAACTGACTATGAATCATCACGATCTTTTTCTCGATTCCGGATTTCAGATTAACCGTCGCCAATTTTTCGGCCGCTCCGCCCTCGGGCTCGGCACCGCAGCGATGGCCGGACTGCTTAGTTCCGATCTTTTTGGGTTCTCCTCGCCCACCGAAGGCATGCATCACAAAGCTTCCGCCAAGCGGGTGATTTATTTGTTTATGAGTGGTGGGCCCAGCCATATCGATATGTGGGACTATAAGCCCCGGTTGAGCGAGGAATACGGCAAGGATTTACCCCCTGAAGTGCGCGATGGGCAGCGGATCACCGGAATGACCGCCGGCCAGAAAACACTTCCCCTTGCTCCAAGTAAGTACGAATTTACCAAATGTGATAACAACGATAAGGGGGTTTGGGTAAGCTCCTTGCTCCCTTACACCTCTAAGATCGTCAAAGATTTATGTGTCGTACACGGTACCTTTACCGAAGCGATCAATCACGATCCTGCCATTACTTATATCCAGACAGGTAGTCAGATCCCGGGCCGTCCAAGCCTTGGAGCCTGGCTAAGCTATGGGTTGGGCAGCATGAATGAAGACCTGCCCAGTTATGTGGTGATGCATGCTCGTACCAATCATCCCCAGCAAAGCCTCTTCAACCGACTATGGGGAACAGGGTTTATGCCCAGCGATCACCAGGGTGTGCTTTTCCGGGCGGCAGAAAATCCCATTCTTTATTTAAAAAATCCCAAAGGGGTATCACGATCCGATCGCCGGGCTCAGTTGAATGCATTATCCGCCCTAAACCAGAGCCATTATCAGGACTTTGCCGACCCCGATGTACTTTCGCGGATCAAACAGCATGAGATGGCTTACCGGATGCAGGCATCCATTCCTGAATTAATGGATCATAGCCAGGAACCGGACGAGGTTTTTGAATTGTATGGAGAGGATGCCCGCACCGCTGGTACCTTTGCTGCCAGTTGTTTGAATGCCCGCCGTATGGCCCAGCGGGGGGTACGTAATATCCAGATTTTCCACCGCGGTTGGGATTCTCACGGTAACCTACCTACCCAGCATGGATCTCAATGTAAGGATATCGATCAGGGTTGTTATGCCCTGATTACGGATCTGAAGCGTCTCGGTATGTTGGACGATACCTTGGTTGTCTGGGGTGGCGAATTTGGTCGGACCAATTATTGCCAGGGTGCATTGTCCCGGGAAAATTACGGACGGGACCACCACCCCCGTGCTTTTACCACTTGGATGGCAGGGGGAGGGGTAAAGCCAGGCATTACTTACGGTCAATCCGATGAATATGGATACAATCTCACCGATAAAGATGGAAATGTTATCCGCCCGAACAAGGATCATTGGACTCAGGATACCATGCATATTCACGACCTTAATGCCACCATCCTACACCTACTTGGGATAGATCATCGTAAGCTCACTTACCGCTATCAAGGACGCGATTTCCGCCTCACCGATATCCATGGTCATGTGATCAAGGACATCATTGCGTAAATTCAGCCGATTCAGATTTACAGATCCTGCTTGGACGGAGCAAGATTAGGTAGAATCCTTTTAGTATAGAGGATAAGTGGCATCGAAGATGCTTTTTAGAATGCAGAGATGTTATCTTATCCTTTATTGTTGGAACGCCAAGCGGCTCGTTTGTCGGGAGCGATGGAATTACCCCCTCCTCATTCGGGAAGGATTTTCCTGCGACTGATTCGCTTGGCCCGACGTGGGAGAGAGACGGTGATGGATATATACACTTCGGGAAATCGTATGCGCATCCGGGTGACCCGCTTTCTTGCTCCCTTGCGGGAAACTATAAAGAACGATCCAATTGACGGCCAATTCTCAGTCAGGGAGGATGTGAGCGTGCCCATAGAAGTATCATCGACTTACCTTGAACCATGGGATTCATTTCTCAAAATGATGTCAAAGATGGATTTCGGTGGTTTTGCCCATGATTTATCTGACGAAATTGATGCCGATCACTACTTTATGTTTTATACGAATTCGAGCGGATATGCTGCAAAGGGAATAACAAACCCTCATGAGAAAAAATGGCCCGAGAATTGGTTACACTTAATTCATCGCTCCTATGGGATGGAGCTTAATCCTCCGAGGCGTTTGTTTTACAAAGAAAAAATTCCCGCCTAATACCTTTTCCAATATAGGTTTTGGTTTCGTTTTATTATGAAACTTTGGGATAACCTAAGTATATCTATTATAGGAACTTAGTAAATTTTGAATTAATCATGTTTTTAACCTTACCAAAGTGCTCGATTTGTAAGATTTTTTTGTTTTCGATAATTGGTCTACTTGAAATGAATTGCCCAATAATTGCAGAAAAACCTCCTCATCACACAGACTCCGGATTTAAAAATAATTATTTGCCCAAGGAAAGAATGAGTAAAAGCTTGGGTACGGTTTTTAAGTGGCGCTTTACTCGCAATTCTCAGAAAAAAGTAAATTTTGAGAAAGTTGATCCAGATATTGATTTTCTTAATTCAAATACGTCTGAGGAAACTCTTACTTGGATTGGTCATTCAACCTTCCTTTGGCAGTTTGGTGGAATTAACCTCATTACCGATCCACACCTTACTGACCGTGCCTCACCAGTCGGGTTTGCGGGACCAAAACGCATCATGGAACCGGCAATTTCATTGGATAATCTTCCTGAACTCGATGTGGTTCTTATTTCTCACAACCATTATGACCATTTGGATAAAAAATCAGTTCTTGGTATAGTAAAAAGGCAGAAAGAAAATCCACCGCTTTTTCTGGTACCACTGGGCATGAAAGATTGGTTTTCTGATATTGGGACTAAAGAAAAGGTCGTTGAATTGGACTGGTGGCAAAGCCACCAAATAGGTAATTGGACATATCATGCAGTGCCCGTGCAGCACTGGAGTCGACGTGGTGTACTCGATACAAACGAAGTACTTTGGTGTGGATGGGTTGTAGAGGCACTCGATAAACGCTTATTTTTTGC
>OMJS01000158.1 GCA_900299365.1 Opitutales bacterium | reverse complement strand
GGAGGTGATCCAAAGAGAACTTTCCACCGCGGAGGTAAGAACCCGCAACCCTGAGCATGTTTTGAAAGAGCTCAATAAAATTGAGTATACAAATGACCTGACTCAGTTGCGGAAGATTTGGGTAACTCAAGCGGTTAATCGTTTTGATGCTGAACTTGCCAAAGATCTGGCGATTAATGGATCAGAAAAAGCCAGGGCAGGTGCCTTGCGTGCCCTCTATTATGATGCCAGTAATATTTCAGGACTCTTTCCTATTTTGGAAAAGTTGGTTAGCGATTCGTCCTTACAAGTCAGGCTTTGGGCGGTCAGTGTATTGGCACAGATCGATAATCCCCGATCAGTCGAGGTTGCTCTCCGGGCCTTGGATGGGGTGAATCCGGATATTTATTTGGACTTTGCGGTATGGTCGATCTGTCGGGAACATAAACAGGGCTGGTTGGCAAAAATAGAGCAAAATCCCCAAAAAAATCCTTTTCCTACTTTGGAGCAGTTACTTTTTGCTCTTTTCTCCGTGGAACAGTCCGACCACAAGGGAAGGTTTAGACATCCTGTTTATGGTGAAATTACTAAGGTTAGAGATAGCACTGGCGGTGGAGCCATTGGCGTGGGCTTGATTTTTGAAAGTCTGAAAAAAGAAAAATTCAAGCAAGCGAAGGATCGAGAGAAAGCGATTCAATGGATAGGCATGGTCGGAGATTCCGCCCAGTTGGATGATCTCTTCGAATTTACTCTTTCCCAAAGTGATCCTAAAACAATCATCTCTTGTTTGAGGGCATTGCAGGATGCAGCCAAGATGCGTAAACAATTTCCCTCAGGTAATAAAGGTGCAGTGCTCAGGTTCCAACAAAACCGGAATGAGATGGTCTTCACCGAGGCAGTCAAGTTGGCAGGGTTATGGAAAGTGGAATCGGACCGTGATGGCTTTCAGTCAGTAATATTAGATCCCAGTAGTAAAAGCAATCGGTTCAAACTGGCACTCGATGGTTTGATTTCCATGCGAGGTAAGAAGACCTTCGAGTTTCTCCAGAACTCCATCCAAAGCGATAAAATTTCCACAACTCGCAAGGCTGAATTGATCAAGGGTCAATTGAAGATTGATCCGGCAACCGCAGCGAATAATGCGGTAAAACAACTCCAATCAGCCAAGGATGGAAAAGATAGGTACGGTCTAGTTGCCGCCTTTCTTTCCAATAAGTTTGCATCCAGTGAATTGGCGAAAGCTTTGCAAGATATAACTCTTTCGCAGGAACTTGCCCGTACCAGTTTGCAACTTGCCGAGAGTTCACCTACCAGACCCAATCAATTAATCGCGGCAATCCGCAAGGCGGGTGATCTCAAGCCAATGAAGTTGAGCCTGAGCGAAGCAGAAATGAATAGTATGGTTGAACGGGTAAATGCTGAAGGTGATGCCTCAAGAGGAGAACTTGTTTACCGCAAGAATAGCCTGCAGTGTATTGCTTGTCATGCTATCGGGGAGACCGGTGGAAAAATTGGACCTAATCTGATATCCATAGGTGCAAGTGCACCGGTGGACTACCTGATTGATTCTCTGCTCGAACCCAGCAAAAAAATTAAAGAGGGATACCATACCAACTTAATAACCCTAAAAAATGGTGATGCTTTTGCGGGAGGAATTGTCAAAGAGACGCAAAGTGAATTGGTCATTCGTGATCTCGTAGGAAAGCATAATCGAATATCCAAGGCGGATATTTCGAACCAGACGATTTCCCCTGTTTCATTAATGCCTGTTGGGTTAACCAGTCAGATAAGGGAGGATGAATTCGTCGATCTGGTCCGTTTTATGTCTGAGCTTGGTAAAGAAGGAAAATTTACCACCACTCCTCAAAGGTTTATTCGCACATGGGAGGTCCTTCCTCAGGGTAGTCCACACCCTGGAACTATTCATCATTATGGACTCGCGGTCATGACCAAAGATTCTCCGGACTATAATTGGAAATCTGTGTATTCCAAGGTGGATGGGTGCTTGCCTATGGGGGAATTGGATCCATCAATTAATGACAGACATAAAGGGGAGTTACGGATTGCCCGTTCCTTTGTTGATGTTTCTGAGATTGGGAAGCATAAGGTTCGTTTGTCAGGTAATTTCAATTATCTCCATTTATTTATTGGCGAGGAAGAAATTCAGATCGGAAAAGAGAATGGAATCGCAGAAATCGAGTTGCCATTCAAGTCATCCGGTAGGCATAAAATCACCTTGGTTGGCAGTGCAGAGCAAACGATTCAGGATGTTAGCCTGGAATTGCTTTCTGAGAAGCTGAAAGTTTCCTTTAAAAAAAGATAATTCTGTAGGCTTTTTTCGGGGTTGTGTTATTGGAAATTTAGTAGACATTTTGCCTATGTTTTACCGGTCTTTTCTGTTTCTTTTGTTTCCTTTGCTTAGTGCTTTTGCTTCCAACCCAATGATCGTTGCTCATCGTGGATCTTCCCATGAAGCTCCAGAAAATACCTTGCCTGCCTTTGAGCTTGCCTGGGAGCAGGGAGCGGATGCGGTGGAGGGTGACTTTCTGCTGACCAAGGATAACCAAATCGTTTGTTTTCACGATAAGGACACCAAGCGTTTGACTGGGCAAAAACTGGTGGTAGCTCAGACCTCTTTTGCCAATCTCCAAAAATTGGATGTTGGGAAATGGAAGAATGAAAAGTTCCGCGGTACCCGAATGCCCCTGATCAGCGATGTTTTTGCCACTATCCCCCAAGGGAAAAAGATCTTTGTGGAAGTTAAGTGTGGGCCGGAAATTGTTGAACCTTTGATCAAGGAGATCGAAAAAAGCGGGCTGAAAGATGATCAGGTTGTCCTCATATGTTTTAACCAGGAGGTTATTGAACAATTCAAAATGATGAGACCCCAGCACAAGGCGTATTGGTTGTGCCGTATTAAAAAGAAAGAAGGGGAGTGGATGCCCTCCATTAACAAAATACTTTCTACCTTAAAAGATTGTCAGGCCGATGGCCTGGATTCTTATTTTGCCATACCAGAAGATTATACCAAGGCAGTTCTGGATTCAGGTTATGAATGGCATGCTTGGACGGTGAACGATCCCCAAGTGGCAAAAGAGTTAGTGGGACGGAGTATTTCTTCTATTACTACTGATCGGCCAATGGAGATCCGCAAGGCATTGTGATTGATCAATAAACTCAAATGATAGCATTAACTGATTTAATAATAATAAACCTATGAATTCTAAAACCAACAAACTCTCAAAAGTACTATTTATCCTTTCCTTAATCTGCATTTCTTCCGAGCTATTTGCCAGTCCTTCTTCTGGTGAGATTAATCTTCTCACTCCTGAAAATTTACAACTCAATGACAAGTGGGTATTAAAGGACGGCGAATTATTTCCTTCAAAAAAACCGGGCGGTATTCTGTGGAGTAAGGAAAAGTTTGGCGATTTTAAGATCAGCCTTGAGTACAAAACCTCCACCAAAGCAAACAGCGGGCTCTTCTTTCGTACCGATCCACGCAACCCAGTTCAGGGCGGTTTCGAGATTCAGATTGCATCCGATGGGCTCTATGGAGGAAAGCATATCGTTGGCTCTCTTTACGATGCCAAGCGGGCAGCGGTGGAAGCGGGAAGGCCGGATGGTGAATGGAATATGATGACCCTAACCTGCAAGGGCTCTATGATTAAAGCCACCGTCAATGG
>OMJS01000157.1 GCA_900299365.1 Opitutales bacterium | reverse complement strand
ATATGGCTGGAGAACCAGTCCCTTTATCATGTCAAAACTCTCTATTCATCTGATCGTAATGATAGTCAGACTCAACTCCCCTATTGGGCTTTCAAGGTTAGGGGTTGGGAAAAAGCTAAAAAGGATGCTGAAGAAAAACAAATGACAATCGGGGAGTCCATTGATGCAATTTCTGAAGCCACTGCAAATGGATCTTTTGATCCGTCCGATTACATCCTTCCCAAAGATCAAAACTCTTCCATGCCCTACCGTGTTATGCTGGAAATTAATCAACCCAATGATCCATCAAGCAAACTGGAGGACCAACCGTCTTTGGTTTATGAAGTTGAGGTGGATAATTTTGACCCCCGTACCTTTCAGCTAATGGAACTTATTGGTTATCCACAGTTTGATCAGGAAAATGACGAGTGGTATCTCAGCTATGTCGATCAAAGCATTGAATCTGCTTTTGAAATCGTGGACAGTGCCCTCCTTCAAATTGAGCGAGCAATTAAATTCGCTCATTTTCAGTCATCTGACAGACCTCAAAACTGAGCATCCCCTCCTCCCCAGGTATTCATTACGCCTTGCAAGGTCGGTTGATTTTATTGGATCATATGAAGAGGATGAAATTCAACAGGATCTGGATCATTTTATGTGCGACCCTCATTCATCTAGATGCCCGAACCTACGTGGTATCTCCACTGGGAAATGATGGCAACCCGGGCACCGTTGAAAATCCAATCAGGACTATTTCATCAGGTGCCAGACGAGCCCAACCAGGAGATACCATCCTGGTTCAGGAAGGAATCTATCGGGAACGAGTAACCCCCATCCGAGGTGGTCGACCCGGGATGCCCATTACTTACAGGGCAGAGAGAGGGAAAAGGGTCTTTATAAGAGGCTCAGAAATATGGACACCAAAATGGCGAAAAGAAGGGAATGGAATCTACTCGGCCAAACCTGAAGATTATTTGTTTGATGACCGAAGTTCCGAATACCTGGATCACTATAATCCATTCAAAGTCCTTCTTGCTTCCACTCCGTATCGCAGAGAAGGAAAAAAGGAAGCTGAGCGTAAAGCCGAGGGGGATAACCGCTTTGGGGAAACCGACGATCGGATTGCGTACACCTGTGGGCAAATCATTGTAAACGATCTTCCATGGATGGAAGTTCCCTTAAAAGAAGAACTATCTACGAAAAGATGGTGGTATGATAAAAAGAGCGAAAGGATCTGGATTCACTTTGGCAGCACAATACCAGAAGAGCAAAAGATAGAAATTACCACCCGGCGAAGGCTTTTTGCACCCACAGAGCGGGGACTTGGTCATATCATTGTGGAAGGATTTATTTTTGAGCATTGCGGAAATCAATATCCCACCAATTTTTGGAAAGAAGATAAATATGCTCAAAAAGGTGCCATTGGACTGGAAGCCGGTCATCATTGGATCATTCGAAATAATCTGGTTCGCCATGCCAAAACCACCGCAATTGATTGTGGTAGAGTGGATGGGAATACTCCCTACAACGGGTATTCACATGATAACTTAATTGAAGGAAATTATTTCGTAGATAATGGATCTGCAGGAATTCTCAGTTATGGATCAAAAAACCTAACCATCCGCAATAATGTTATCCTACGGAATAACACCCTAAAATTTTTTGGTAAAAAGAGGTGGGAGCATGGCGGCATCAAATGCCACCATTTTAAAAAAGGAAAAATTGAGGGAAACTATATCGCCCACAATTCCTACTCTCCTGGAATTTGGTTCGATAATGAATTCCCAGACAGTCGAATCAGCCGAAATATTATTCACCATAACGGTACGCACGGTATCTTTCTGGAAATGAGCAACTATGGATTCGATCAATTATTAGTGGACCGTAATCTAATTTTCGAAAACCAGATGGATGCTATTTATATTCACGATGCGTCTGGAGCCACTTTCTCTCACAATTTAATCTCTGATTGTTCCAGTCGATCAAGCGGTGGGCAACTGGTCCGTATACAACAAGTAAGCCACCGGGCAAGTACGGCAAACCACAGTTTTTTTCATAATTTATTTGTGGGAAGATTAGCTAAGATTGAAACCAACTACCCTGCGTTTTTAAGCGGTCTGCAAAGATTTGACTTCAATGGCTATGGGTTCCATGAGGCAGACAGAAACTTTCTTATCAGCAATAAAAGCGATGTTCCCTACCCATGGAAGCAGGATGCATTTAAAGATTTAATGCTCAAGGATGTTGGCTTCACAAAACCTCCAGGCGAATGGATGAAAATGAAAAATAAAGTCTCCATGAATTCAGATGAGTGGAAAACATTTTGGAAAAATAAAGATCAGAAAAATGACCTAAACAGTTTCTTCATCCCGAATTGCAAAATTAGCTACGACGAGGAAACGCAAGAAATGAATGTTCTAAACTTCAAGGCAGATTTTCATGAAAGAAGTTCCCCCAGTCCCTACCGCATGGAGCAGGATTTTTTTGGTAAAACCCTAATCAATAAGCAAGATAACCAATGCGGGCCCCTTACTTTCGGTAAGAATGAAAAGGAAAACTATAAAATTTGGTCAGGGTTAAAAATCCTCAAACCCCATAGCTTACCT
>OMJS01000156.1 GCA_900299365.1 Opitutales bacterium | reverse complement strand
GTGAAACACCGCTAAAGCATAGCTTTGTTGACCTTGGTTTTGCCCCACCATCAAACAAATATCTTAGTAAGCATGATCTGAATAAGCCAGAAGTACACTTCCCGTTAAGAGTCAAAGTATGTGATGAATGTTGGTTAGTTCAGACAGAAGATTATGCCACGCCGAAAGAATTTTTTAACGCTGAATATGCATACTTCTCGAGCATTTCTGAAAGTTGGCTTACTCATGCAAAAAACTATTCAAAAAAGATGACTGAGCAGTTAAATCTAACTGATCAAAGTCTTGTTGTTGAAGTTGCTTCAAACGATGGCTATCTACTCAAAAACTTCCTTGACACCGGAATCCCGTGCTTGGGGATAGAACCTACATCAAGTACTGCTACAGTAGCCAGAAAACTCGGGATTCCTGTTTTACAGGAGTTCTTTAACCTTACTCTAGCTAAAAGTTTGGCGGCTAAAGGCAACAAAGCAGATCTTATTGTGGCGAATAATGTCTACGCACATGTCCAAGATATAAATGATTTCACCAAAGGTCTTAAAGAACTCTTGAAACCTAGAGGAACAATTACACTAGAATTTCCTCACCTCTTGAAACTAATAAATCAAAAGCAATTCGATACAATCTATCATGAACACTATTCTTACCTTTCACTTATTGCTGTTATTAGGATTTTTGAAGCTGCTGGGCTAAGAATTTGGCATGTTGAAGAATTACCCACTCATGGGGGTAGCCTCCGAGTATTTGGATGTCACCAAAACGATGACCGTGCTGAAAAAAAGTCTGTCAAAAAAATCATAAATACAGAAATCACCCAAGGTCTAAAAGATTTGAATATCTACAGAAGCTTTCAAAAATATGTTGAAAAAATCAAAAATGACTTTGTTTTATTCCTATCCGAGCAAAAAAGAAAATCTATAAATATCGCTGCCTATGGCGCTGCAGCGAAAGGAAACACTTTACTTAACTATGCTGGGGTAAAAGCTGATCTCCTGCCTTTTGTTTTTGATGCTGCTGAATCAAAACAAGGTAAGTATTTGCCGGGTAGCCACATCCCAATCTTTTCACCTGAGAAAATGCCTGAGTTTGAAATAGATTATATATTGATTCTACCTTGGAATATTAAAACAGAAATTATGCAATCGATAGCAAATTTATTCAAAAATCCAGTTAAATTCCTGACAGTTATACCTCAAATATGCATTGATCAATGAAAGTTTTAGTTACTGGAGCAACAGGTTTCATTGGTAGATATTTAGTTTCATTTCTTAAAATAAATAAAATAGATCACGTCTGTTTAAATAGAAAATATAGAAATGATCATAAAAACGCATACCAAGCTGACATTATTCAAACTGAGGATTTCTCAAACTTAATGGAGCAAATTAAACCCACTCATATCATCCACTTGGCTTGGTGTACTGAACATGGTCATTTTTGGGATTCAACTGAGAATTTAGATTGGTTTACTGCTAGTAAAAAATTAATTGAAGCGTTTTGCAAAGCAGGAGGTAAGCATGTTCTTATAACTGGTACTTGTGCTGAATACGACTGGCGTTATGGGAATTGCCGAGAAGATTTAACTCCGATAAATCCACATAGTCTTTACGGTAAAATAAAGGATTCAACTCGCAAAGAATGCTCCCGTATATGTACCCATTACAAAATCAATTTAGCATGGTTAAGAATTTTTAATCCCTATGGATACGGTGAAAAACAAACACGTTTAATTCCCTCGCTTTTCAAAGTTTTCCAAAAAGATGCTGAGCCGTTCGGAGTAAATCTCAACTTTTCCCGAGATTTCCTACATGTAAAGGATGTAATTTCCGCAATAGCAATCTGTGCTCAAAAGAAAGTTGATGGAATTTATAATGTTGGTTCAAACGAACCAATATTGCTTGAAACTCTTGTTAGAAAAATTGCTGCAGTGTGCGGTCGTGATCCAAGTACTATTCTAAAATTAAGCCCAAAAATAAATGATGAACCCACAATTCTTACAGCAGATAATAATAAATTGAAATCAATAGGTTGGAATAAAACAATAACAATTAAAGAAGGTCTTAAAAGTTATAAAGAATTAATTCATGCATGAATAATTACAAGAAATTTAAGGACGAAATATTTTTAAACCAAGCTATCCAATATCAAGATTCTTTGATGAGAAATATTTCTTATGAATTTATGTGTAAATCATTTGCTCATAAGTATAGTTATAATTTTGAAGCAATGGGCCGACCTATAATCCAAATGCCCCAAGACATTGTCGCACTTCAGGAAATAATTTGGAATGTAAGACCTGATATTATTATCGAAACGGGTATTGCACATGGCGGTTCACTCATAATGAATGCATCATCTCTTGCACTACTCGATATCTGTGATGCCATTGATTCAGGGAAGAAGTTTGACCCTATCAAATCGAAAAGAAAAGTAGTTGGTATTGATGTAGATATTCGTCCTCATAACAGAAATGCCATAGAAAATCATCCGATGCATTCTCGAATCGAGATGATTGAAGGATCGAGTATCAGTGCTGATATTATTAAAAAAGTCGAAAATATAGCCAAAGATTACGAGAAAGTTCTCGTATGCCTTGATTCGAATCATACTCATGAGCATGTGATAAGCGAACTAAATGCATATGCAAACCTTGTATCAGTTGGCAGCTATTGTATTGTATATGATACCATAATTGAAGAATTACCAGAGGATATGTTTCCCGATAGACCATGGGAACCAGGAAATAGTCCATTATCAGCAGTGAAGGAATTCCTTAATTCAGATGATTCCTTTATAATTGACGAGCGAATTCATCAAAAATTACTTATTTCCGTAGCAAAAGAAGGCTACCTAAAAAGAATTAAGAAATAGTATACTAGTGGATATTCTTCATGACATCTAAAGCACTAGTAAGTATAGGTATTCCAATACGCAATGGTTCTAAAACAATAAAAAATGTTTTACAATCTATAGTACAACAAACTTACCTAAATTTAGAAATAGTTATTTCGGATAATGCCTCCACAGATGCAACATATTTGATTTGTAAAGAGTTTTCATTAAGGGATTCTAGAATTAAATTATTTCGACAGGAATATACTCTTAATATGCACGAAAACTTCAAATTTGTTCTTGAAAAAAGCAGTGGCGATTACTTTATGTGGTCTGCCGCAGATGATTACAGATCAGAAAACTTTGTTAATGACTGCATGATCACTTTAATTAATTCAACATCATGTGCCGCTGCTACAAGTGCAGAAAAATTAGGTGATAAAGATTTATGTTTTGATGAAATAAGTGGAGATAAAATTTCTCGAATATCAAAGTTTCTTCAAAAACCGTATACTTCATATGGTTTTTTTTATTCAATAACAAAAACTGTTGACGCAAAATCCTTCAATTTCCCGAAAAGACCTACACTCGCTTTTGATTGGATGTATGTTTGCCATTTGTTATCAATAGGAGAAATAAAGAGAGTACATTCTTGTCTCACACAATTTAGTATTGAAGGACTCAGTCATAGCGACAAAAGATTTTCATTATTTAGGCAAAGTATAGTACACTGGATATATCCTGTCTTATATACTTCTAGATTCATTTTAAATCTTTTTAAAAATGATACTTTTAAAGAAAAAGAAATTATTTTTTTAATCTTAATAAAAATTAACTTTGGACTAGCTGTATCACAATGCAAATTCGAAGCGTTGTTAACAAATAATAAATTAAAGAAGATATCAATAATTATACTAACTATGATTTTCATTAATAATAAAGACTATTATTTTCAAATTTCTATGTTGTTAAAAAGGTTATTTAAATTAACATAATTTTATTTTTATAATTAAATAATAATATATTTTATATAAATACATATTTAACGATATTTAAAAATCTTAAAAATCTTTTTAATTCAATATCAATAAATCGATTAGAGAACAATTATTCCTTACCCTGTAAGCATGCACTTATTATAGTTTCTGGAAATGCTCAAGAAACTATCAACCTCATTAATTCTGCAAATAAAATTTCAAATCATGGGGAAAATAAGTTTACTTTGACTAAAACCCATTGAGGACTTCCTCGCCATACATGTCAGCTAAAATGCCGCTAGAGGAACTAAGTAGTTCAAAAGCTCATTTTTATGATTTATTTGAATCCTTAACAGTTAAGAATTTTCAGGTAACTAAATTCCCTGAATTTCGAAAAGGGCTTATTCTTGGAACCGGAAATATTAATAACATTATTTTTCTTACAGAGGTTTGCAGAAAGAGCTCAAATCCTAATTTGACTGTGGTTGGCGGAGATCACCTAATCAGTGAACTCTCCAGAAAACAATTCGATTCAATTGAATTTATAAAATACTCAGAAGCTGGGCTATTTTTATGGAAATCAAACCCAATTTGGTGGGAAGAAGTGTTTAAGAAAAATTTCGACTCAATATTTTTTTACATTAATCAAAATAGTCTATTAGGAATTCAAAACATTCTAGAAATATTGCAGTTTTCCCAAACAAAGGTGGAAATCTACTTTATCGACGAAGAAAAAAAACTGTATCAGATATCGCAAGAGGATTGCGAGCAAGCACTTAACTCGATATCCAAAATCGACAAGTTTACAGATCAGGAAAGCCCGAACTACTTACACTTACACAAAAAACGAAATGCCCGTCTTCTTTTTGACGGTCGAGTATTGTCTGAAAATTCTCGCACAGGCATTCACCGGTATGCCAATGAGTTGCTAAAAGTATTGCCGTCAAAAATTTCTGAAATCGATATTCAGATAATTGGATGCCAAGATTCTACAATCCCGGAAGGCGTGGCAAAAATACCCGTTTCTCTTCCTCTTAGTGATCACAAACGGGCTGAAAAAATTGTAGGAATAAGCTCCACCTTGGAACAATCAGATTTGATCTTCAGTCCCTACTTTCCAGTGCCACGTAAAAGAAAGGCAAAAGCTATTCTAACGATCCACGATCTTATCCCACTTGTTCACCCTGAATGGTTCACCAACCCCTCAACAATTAATTTTTTTAAGAATAATTTGAGGGAAAGTGCACTACATGCAGATAAAATTATTGCTGATTCTTACTGCACGAAAAGTGATATAATAAAATTTTACGAAATCGAAGACGAAAAAATTGAAGTTATTCATTTAGCACCAAGTTTAATTTTCAAAAACACAGCAGAGTGGAATCCTCCATTGGGTAAAACCATTCCAGAAATAATTACTAAAAACAGACCTTACTTTCTCTCTGTTGCAACCCTCGAACCTAGAAAGAATCTTGTACGAACGATAAAGGCATTTGAACTTTTTAGAGAACGTGAAAAATCATTAAAACCCGCCCTTATCCTGGTTGGTAAGAGCGGATGGAAGAATGAAGAATTGCTAGAAACTTTTCATAAATCTAAATACAATGATTCTATTTTTTTTACAGGTTATTTAAATAATGAAGACTTAATTTCAGTCTATCAACATGCACTAGCATTTATATATCCCTCTCTTTATGAGGGATTTGGATTACCAGTCTTAGAGGCGATGAGTAGCGGAGTACCTGTGATCACTTCAAACAATAGTTCATTGGCTGAGATTGCTACAGACGCAGCCTTATGTTGCGACCCTTACTCGGTAGAAGAAATTGCCGTATCAATGGAAAAAATCGCTGAAAGTCAAACTCTTCGACAAAACCTCGCAGCTTTGGGAATTCAAAGGTCTAATAAATTTTCTTGGGAAAAAACTGCAAAAGAAACTGCCAAAGTTTTGCTATCCTGCCTAAATTGAAAAACTTCACTATATTAACCGATTATCATCGGGGCAGTTATGAAATCATAGGTAATCTTTTCCAAAATATATTGAAAAAAATTGGTGAAGTTGAGCAACTCCCGACTCCAATAGATACCAAAGAAAGAATTAATGTTTCTCAAAGTGCACATGGTGGAATTGTTTTCCATAACACACTTGGCGATCAGTTCATTCCTATTAAAGATTGCTACAATATTGCAATGCCCCTGCACGAGTGGAGCGAATACCCGAAAAATTGGATAAAATTGTTAAATAATTTTGATGAAGTTTGGACGACAACCGATCATATTTTGGAAGTTCTTAAAAGAGGTGGTTTAAATGTACCTATCTTCAAACTGCCGCCTGCTCTTGATTTTGAAAATACTCTTGAAAAACATAACTGGAACTTTTCAGAAAAACCAAAGTTTTATTTTGTTGGCGAACCGCATTTTAGAAAAGGTCATCATTTACTAATACAAGGATTCATGAGAGCCTTTCCTAAGTCAGGCGAGGCATCACTTACGATTAAGACATCCCCATCATGTGAATGGGAAAGTCCTCGGAATGATATCATTTTGGTCAAAGAAAAATGGCCCAGAGAAAGATTACTGTCGGAATACTACAAGCACGATTGCTTTATATCAGCAAGCTTAGCCGAGGGACTAGGGTTACCAATCGCCGAAGCTGTAATGTCCGGTTTGCCGGTTTGTACAAACTTTTGGGGTGGTCATAAATCCTTACTCTCTCAAGGTGGTTTTGTTGAAATTAAGCATGAAGAAATCATACAACCCTTCACCAGTAATCCCGCCTTTTATGCAGAAGGTCAAAAATGTGCATATTCTTCACCTGCAAATATTGGGGACGCGTTCCTACAATTCATCAAGACTACAGAATCTGATAGAAAGCAGATGGCTAATATTGCTAAACAACATTTCCTTCAAAACTTTAGTTCCGAGATAACCCAAGTAAATATCAGTAAGCGGTTGAAAGAAATAAATTCAATAGATGCTTAATATTTCGTTTGCTCTAACTAATTTTTTTAAATTATTACTTGTTGGTAGCAAATGAGTATCAGCGGGAAAAGTAAAGCGGGATCCTTAAAATGGGCGATTAAAGAATTGTCCAAACAACGTGAGGACTTGGATGCCAAACTTAAGATTGCAAACAAAAGGGATGAAACCAATTCATTAATCGAAGAGGTATTCGCTCAGAAAAAAGCACTTGAACAAAGGATATCTGCTCTGGAAGATGGGTTGCTTGCGTCTTCCGAACTTGTCGATGCTCCAAGTTCGGAATTAGAATCTGAGATGGACAAAATTGATGAAAAACTTGATATCGCCAAAGAAAGACTTCAGGCGATTGAGCAGGAAGAATATTTAGAAGAACTTGGAAAATCACTTAATCGCTCGCATGTTGAGTCTTCCCCACCAACCAGTGAAATGGATATATTTTCCAAGGATACTCAATCTTCGGTTATAGATGATCTTCAAATAACAGATAAATCTAGTTCGTCCATTCCCTCCAAATCTTCTTCTCAAGATATATCCGTTGCTTTAGCTTCTTCGTCTTCACCAATCATAACTCCAGTCATGAAACCGACAACCAATCGTATCCAAGAGCAACCAAACGAAACCGAACAAGTTGTTGCATTGGAAGAAACTTCAAGCATCCCTCAGAATCCACAAACAGTTCTTTCTCTTGAAGAGACTGCAAATAAACTTGGCGTTAAGCCAGATTTTCTCGCTGAACAGTGTGTAAATGCATTTTTACGAATGATCGCAAGGAATGGTCACAAGTTAAGCTTCCCCTTGGAGGTCGAACAGATCAAGTAAAGTAAACATAACTACTTTTACAAAGCCCTGCTACATGCAGGGCTTTTTTGTATCTTTTTAGAATTTTTCGTCCTCTATTAATCAAGGAAAATATCTCATATGTTCGATAGATTTCTTGATTTTATTAAATTATTAGAACATCGACATAAGTATTAAAGATTCCGTTTGACCAAGTATCAAAATATCGTGAAGTTTGTGTCATCGAGGATGCCCAAACAAATCATTTATGAGCCAATACGATTTCGACAGTAACCAAGAAGGTGAATGGGAAGAACCTGAAAGCACTGCTTGGAATGAAGCGGACTGGCAGAATTATATCCGCAAGACAGACCGCGAGGTATCCCGTTTTATTACTGCATACAATAAATGTAGGAACGAGGAAGACAGATTGGAATCAACTTCCAAAATCATGGGATGGGTCAAGGAAGATTGGTCGTGTATCGACGATTTTGAACTTGATGAAGAACAGATAAAAGAGATTCGCCCGATTCCAATGGATGAAATACACAAAATGGAACCCTACACCGTTCACAAGCATCCTGTTTATATTTCCACCACTGCCCTATTTTCTTTCCTTCGTTCATCCTGGGAACACATGATGATGCACAATAGAGAACAACCAGCACCAAATCTCTCTTGGAGTTATTGTGCTAGCCTTGCTGATTCTGAACGAAATTGTACATTGGCGGCAACATGTTTGGACCTAGGAGATTATTTGCTTGGTCTTTGCCACCTGAAACGTGCCCATGCTGCCTTGAATGAGTCGATGCGTTTAAACCGTTTATTTTCTCATCACAGTAAAAAAATATTCAACGAATATTTAGAAGAATCAGATCTGCGTATGCACGACTTGAGAGAAATTTGCCTACGGGTGATGAGTGATTGTCGTCGCTAAGATCGATTTACCAAAAAAATTCAATCTAGTCGGGAAGCTTTAGTATTCTTGACTCCGATACATCTCCTAAGCCCAGCTCCTTAGCATAGGTGAATAATTTGAAATTATCTGGGTTTTTATCGAGCAAACCAGCCATCCTTCTTAGCTTACATATTCGATGCATTGCATGGTAATCCAAAAAAACGGGATTTTTACTGAGCAGTAAGAATGACTGGTGCCGAACAAACTCAGAATTGAAGGTTGGACCACCCGCAATTTGAATCTCTGATAAATCAATCAATGAAAAGAGGTGTTTATCCCAAAGTTCTGGAATGGCGAGAATTTCGCTGGCGGCCGCAGGTCCCATTGTGTTGTCTTTCCGAAATCGTTGCGTGTTACCGCAGGCATTTAGAGTGGCATTTGTAACTGCACCATCGATCCCGATATAATAATCGTCTTTGGCAGTGGCCAAATTAATCCAATAAGTATCTCCTAAAAATAGGCAGGCAGGCAGATTACTTTTTCGTTCCATCTCCTTACGAGTTTCGAAATCATTAGGATACTTAATCAAGAGTTCTGCAAGGTCCCCGATGGAAGAAGGCATAGGGCTCTCGTGAAACCATTCCGGATGGTAATAATTCTCAGATTTTGATGTAATGATTCGATAACCCTGAAGTCCATTTTCGAAATCCTTTATTAAAGAGGTTTCCAAGCGATAGGTTACAAAAAAAAGATTTTCCTTTTCGAATCCTCGAAGTTCTAAAATTTTGGCCATGGTGCTCAGCAACTCTATTTGGGTGTGCAAACCAGGCGCAATACGGGTATCAAAATTGATGGCAATGACAGGAAAATTTTGCGGGTTTATGCTAATACCAAAATCATTTTCCAGACGAATAATCATTCGAAAAAGACCAGAATACCGGAGATCCTCTCGATTATTTGCAATTTCTACCTCATAAACGGTTGATAATCCAACATCCTCCTCAAGAGTTGACTCTATCTGGGTTTCTCCCGACTGAGACCAAAGAATAGAAACCATTGAATGCAAGATTATGCAGACCATGGCTTGACGTTTCCAAATCCTGTGAAAAAAACAAATCATGTCCAAATACCGTTTATGGTTATCCATGCTTTTGATGGGGTCAATCTCCCTCGGCATTTTGGGATGCTCATCCGAAGAAGATTATCGGGGCGAACTAACGGAAGAAAGCCAACCCTCTCCGACCATAGTCTCGGAGATCGATCTCAGTAAAGTTTTTGAACTAAGGATTGAGGGACGAACTGATGAAGCGATTGAACTGCTGAGGTCTTTAAACGAGACTTATCCGGCCTCGGTGGAAGTTATGATCCAACTCGCTCGTTCTTTACTTGATGCCCGGCAATTTTCACTGGCTGCTTTCCGCTTTGAACAAGCCCTGTCCCTGAAGTCCGACAATCTCGTATCAAAAGAAGCCGCTGAAGCTCATTATCTAGCCCGTGATATCGACTCCTCAATCAAGAGATATCGGCAATATTTATCTTCGAGCCCGGCAGACCCAAGCAGTCAATTGCGCTTTGCCCGTATGTTAGCCGATAAAGGGAGAAGTACAGAATCGATCAATGCTTTTTCAAAAGCAAGCAATGATGCCACGGCAGATGATTGCCTTATTATGGGTACACTATTTTTACAAAAAAACTTACTTGTACAAGCAAAGCATTGGTTTAGCGAGTCATCCACACGTTCTGATAGTTCTCCAACTCAACCACTCATTGGATTACTCAGAGTTGCCAAACTTGAAAAAAATGATGAAGAGGCAGAGACCATAATACTAGCACTTGAAAAATCTGAATCCGGTATTTTGGAAACAACTGATTTGGCAAAATACTCTGCCGATCTTTTGAGACGCAGACGCCTAGCCGATTTTATCGCCCGAGGTATGGACGCCAGAGGAAAACCTGTTTCGGTTCTTGCTTCTGGTTTATTGGCAGGCCAAGCAAGTATCTTTCGCACATCAAGCCCGGTAACAAGTGGCTCTAAACTCCCACCACCAATAGAAGATTTGCCCGAAATCACAGCACAGGATGAAGTACTATTTGGCGAAGATGAAAATAACCAAATTTCCACCACTGTGGACACTTCACCTCCCCCTTCATCGCCTTCAATGAGCTTAGCTGATGCCTTTGCCGCACCGATTGGTCAAATTGCAGACGTATATGGTGCTTCTGATTCTCCCATTGAGTTGGGACAAAAAGCCTACTTAGATGGAAGTTATACTACTGCCCTACTTCATGCCCGTGATGCCCTGAAAAAGAATTCAAAGAATGCTCAGGCATGGCGGCTTTGCTCACAGGCTCATTTTCAATTAGGCGAAACAAATCAAGCAGAAATGACTATTTTAGAAGCCATTCGTCACCAACCTCTAGATCTCGATATGCGGATGGATTACCTACGGATTGCCCGGGAAACACTACCCAGTAAACGATACCTGCAAGAATTGGAGAAAGTACGTGATATTTTTCCCGATTCTACTGAAATTTTATGGGAACTTGCCCGTCGTTATCACATTGTGGAAAACATGCCTGTCACGGCGGCAGTACTTTACCGAAAAATTGTTCAAATTGCCCCAGATGACAGTGCCATTGCAGGGCAAGCTGAACTGGAGCTTATTAAATTGAAAAAGTGATGGATAAGTACTTTTTTCTAAAATGACAGCAAGTGGAATACCTCTAGAACTCTGATGCCAAGGCTTGCGGATGGTTTTGTTAACGAACTAAAAGGCCGAATCGATCTCTACGATGTCGTAAGTCCCTATGTTCAATTAAAAAAAAGTGGCTCTAGTTGGGTTGGTCTTAGCCCTTTCAGCCAGGAAAAGTCACCGTCCTTTTATGTTCACCCAGATAAAGGCTTTTTTAAATGCTTTAGCTCAGGAGAAGGAGGAGATGCGATTTCATTTATTCAAAAAATTGAAAACCTTGAATTCCCAGAGGCACTTGAATTTCTTGCCCAACGATTTGGAATTCCTCTTCGATATGCTGAGCATTCGGCCCAAGCGGGTAAGCCATCTGTTTCACGTTCTCTTAAATCAGAGCTTTATGAATTGCATAAAGTCGCAACTGATTGGTTTCACCAGCGATTATTGGACGAAAACGAGGAGTCAAACGCTGTTCGTCAGTATTGGCTGGATGAAAGAAAATTTTCGCTAGAAACGGCCAAAGAATTTGGTATTGGATATTCTCCGGTGGATTCAATTGGATTGAGTAAATATTTATCCAGTAAAAATTTTTCTGAGATAGCCCTAAAAAAATCTGGTCTTTTCCGTGAAGGAAAAGGAAAGGCAATTGGATCCTGTGTTTTTAATGGCCGATTAATGATTCCGATTGCTGACAAACTTGGTCGAATCTGTGCATTTACTGCCCGTAAACTTATTCAAACTCCAGAATGGGGAGATCGTAAATCTCCCAAATATGTAAATTCTCCAGAAACCCCTATTTTTGAGAAAGGGAATCTCCTCTTTAACCTTCACCTTGCAAACAAAGAAATTTCGGAGGATAAAGAATTTTTATTGGTTGAAGGACAATTGGATGCGATTCGTTGCTGGGATATGGGCTTTCGAACTGCGGTTGCACCTCAAGGTACGGCATTTAAAGACACTCAGGCGTTATTGCTTTACCGTTCCCGCCCGAAAGGAGTTGTATGTTTACTGGATGGTGATGCGGCGGGACAAAAGGCTGCACTTTCCTATGTGTCCATCTTTTTGAAAGCCGGTCTGGATGCACGATTTGCCGAACTGCCAAAAGGGAGTGATCCCGATCAAATTTTGATAGGCAAGGGAATTAACGAGATGCATAAAATCATCAAGGATGCACAACCCATGGTCGAGTATGTCATTAAACAAAAAATACCCGTTTTAAAAGAAGCATCTCCCAAGCAGAAGGAATCAGTATGCAATTGGATGTTTTCTGCTATGGTTGAAATTGATTCCCGCATTGCCCTCGAAGGTTACCTCGAACAACTTACTCGATTGCTCAGTATTCCCATCGATGCCCTAAAAGCTGATTTTTCCAAGTTTCGCAAAAACAGAACCCCTGCCTACAGGGAACGAGTTTCTAAAAAAGAACTTTCATCAATGGAGTCTGATCGTTTGACAATTGTTGAAGAAGACTTATTGTTCGTCCTTTTGCATGACGACCGACTCGCCAGTCCTCTTGCCAACACGCTTGACATATCGTGGGTTGACTCGCGTCCAATTGCCGGCCGTATTCTCGCGAAAATCCTGTCGGAAACAATTGCCGAAAATGCCTGCCCATCCACTTCACAACTTGAAGACTTACTTGAAGATGATGATGAACGTGACCTCTTCCACCATTTGCACATGCAAGAGATCGATCAATCAGATCCGGGCTTATTTCTTCGACTTGCGAGGCAGTGTGTTTCCGTCCTTTTTATGCGCCACCTTAAACAAGCCGAGGAATCCATCTTTGAACAATTGAAAAAAGCGGAAGACAAACCGGAAATCCTCAAAGGACTGAGTAAAGATTTGCGCTCAATACGACACCAAAGAAAATCCCCTCCAATCTTACAAATTTAAATAACATCTAAATTAGACTAGCTAGATAATGCCTACTCCCAAAACTACCAAGAAGACTCCCGCTAAAGCAAAAGCTAAACCCGCTCCCACCAAGAGTTCAAAAAGTCCCAAGGCTAAGCCAAGAGAGAAAGCTTCTGCCCCGAAAAAGGTTTCTTCCGCAAAAGCTACAAAACCTGCGGCTAAAGGAGCTTCCGTGAAAAAAACTGGAGCAAAAGCAGTTCCCAAGAAAGTTGCCGAAAAAAAATCACCGGCCAAGTCTTCGGCTAAAAAGACTGCAGTAAAAAAGCCAACAAAAACTGCTGCAAATACTAGTGCAAAAGCCTCTAGCGCATTGAAAAATTCGTCGGCGAAAGTTTCGAGAACTTCTCTCACAAAAGCTCCTACCAAAACCACGGCCAAGGAAGCCGCTAAAGCGGTAAAAAAATCGGTAGAGCCACATGCCCTAAAAAATGAAATTACCGATAAAGTACGAAAACTGATTAATCTATCCAGGGAACAAGGATTTTTAACATTTAAGGATATCGATAAATCATTGCCTGAGATCGCAACAGATCCAGAGGAGCTTCAGAATGTAATTTCCATTTTTAATAATTTGGAGATTAAACTTCTGGACTCTGCCGAAGTAGAAAAGTTCAAAAAAAACAAGGAAGAAAAAGAGGACGAAACTGCCCGTTCAAACCAGAGCGACATGTTAGACGACCCTGTTCGCATGTACCTCAAACAAATGGGGCAGGTTCCTTTGCTTTCCCGCGAAGAAGAAGTCGAGATTTCTAAGCGTATCGAAGTCGCTGAAATTGCCGCGCTCAAGCGAATCTATGCAGTTTCATTAACTGCCAAATTTCATCTTGATATTTGCCAAAAACTAATCGACAGGGAAGAGCGGTTCGACCGGGTGGTGCTCGATAAAAAAATCGATAGCCGTGAAAGTTATTTTAAAGTACTAGCCAAACAGGTTGATGCATTGACCGATCTGAATAAGAAGCTGGAAAATGCTTGGAGTGGTTTTATTGGTGGACCTAATGCCACACAAAAGAAAAGAGCCCATGGCAGGTTTAAGAAATACGAAGCCGAACTGGAACCGATTTTTAAAAAATGCTGCCTCAAACTAAAAGTTTTTGAGGACTATCTTCAGGAGATCAACCCCGAACTCAAAGCCATTACTCGAAATGTTCATAATTTAGAATTGGGCAAAAAAGATCCAGTCAAACTGAAGCGTAAGGGCATCAAGATGGACAGGATCAAAAAGGAATTAACCGAGGCCAGGGCAAAATTCCATATGGAACCAGCTGAATTAATCCAGTTGGTCAAAGATATCCGACATTCCATGAGAGAGGCCCATAAGGCGAAGACCGAAATGGTGGAAGCAAACTTACGTCTGGTTATTTCGATTGCCAAAAAATACACCAACCGAGGTTTGTCTTTCCTTGATTTGATTCAAGAAGGCAACATGGGACTGATGAAAGCTGTTGAGAAATTTGAATATCGGAGAGGTTACAAATTCTCAACCTATGCAACTTGGTGGATTCGCCAAGCCATCACTCGATCCATTGCAGACCAGGCACGTACTATACGTATCCCAGTACATATGATTGAAACTTTGAACAAAGTTATGCAGGTTCAAAAGCAATTATTGCAGGAACTCGGACACGAACCCACCCCTGAAGAAGTGGCCAATGAAATGGGACTGGCATTGGATAAGGTTCAAGGAATCATGAAAATGGCCCAGCAACCCATTTCCTTACAAAGTCCAGTGGGCGATGGAGATGACACAAGCTTTGGAGATTTTATCGAAGATAAAGGAGCAGAGAATCCTTATGATATGACTGCATATTCCCTTCTTCGCGAAAAAATTATCGATGTTTTGGACTCACTTACTGAACGCGAACGAAATGTGCTCTCCCTGCGCTTTGGCTTGAAAGACGGATACAGTCGTACCCTGGAAGAAGTTGGCAGACAGTTCCAGGTCACCCGCGAGAGAATTCGTCAGATCGAAGCAAAGGCTTTGCGTAAGATGCGCCACCCCACCCGAATTCGTCAACTTCACGGATTCTTTGAAGCGGATCAAAGTTCGGTCAATAAGCCAAAACCTGAAGCTCTTCGCCAACTAGGGCTCTGATTTCAATATTCTGAGGATCAGACAAAAAAGTTGCTCTACCATTATCTCCAACATACTTTTTATTTATGACAACCACAATCCAACCCACCCTTGCCTTCATTGGAAACTTTGGCGGTGGAGAAATCATTTTGATTTTTTTGATCGTATTGCTGTTATTCGGAGCAAAAAAGGTTCCCGAACTCTTTCGTTCTCTCGGTAAAGGAGTAAATGAATTCCGCAAAGCCAAGAATGAGTGGGAGCAGGACATTCAGGATGTAATGAGTCAGGAACCATTGGAAGACCACGATTTTAAAGATAAATCGAAAGAGCCCAGTCAATCCGTTCCTACAGAAGAAGAAAAACATTCTGCTAACCAAAACTAGACATTAGACTTCATAAGTTTATTTCCCTTTATTAGCTAAGGTTTAATTCATTACCACCCCAATAGTGGGGTGTATATGTGTTCACTAACCCCCTGCAAGTACCGGCCGAAATCCCATCGCTCTCATCCATTCGAGTACTTCTGCTCGCCGATCTCCCTGCAGTTCCATTTCATCCCCCGACCAAGTTCCGCCCGTACCCAAACTTGCTTTTATACGCTTAAGTAGCTTTTCCCTCTTCTCCTTGCCCAAGGATTTTGGAATACCCTGCACCGTGGTTACTGTTTTTCCTCCTCGACCTGATTTTTCACGTCGAATCTCCAATCTTTCTCCCTTTCCTAAGTTAGACTCGTCCTCTTTGACCGAGACCTTTATTTGATAAATTTGTTCAGGTAAGGCTTCGGGCAGTCCGCTTCCATCAAGGGATGCAAATGGATTACTGCCAAACTCCACGATTGGGGAAGTTGAGACCTTTTTTCCTGATCTCTCCTTGCGGCTCATCCTCCACAACTTCCTTTTTCTGGAATTTCTCCTTTTAACCAAGTGACTGCTTTTTGGTAGCTCCTATTTTCCAAAAAGTGACGCAGGCGGGGATGAAGAGTACCTTTTTCGTTCTTAACGATCTGATCTAGACGACGCAAGGTTTGCTTAAATTCACCAGGCTTGGCATTCTTGGGGTTTGTAATTACCTCCAAACAACTTTTGATTTCATTCATGAAGCAATTCATTTTTGCAACCTTGCAAATTGTGCCAAGTCAAATCCTTCCTTTTTTAAATAAGTGAATAGTACTTGTGTCATCGGAGCTGGATTGACCGGACTGATGTCTGCTTGGCGTGCTCACAAATCCGGGAACTCTGTAACAATTTTTGAAAGTGGTAAATGCACTGGCGGAGTTTTACAATCAAAGAATTCGGATGGTTTTCTGCTTGATTATGGGGCAAACACTCTGAGCCTACGAAGGAAAGATGTTTCTGACCTCATGGAAGAATTGGGTATTCTTGGCCGTGCCATCGAAGCAAACCCAGAAGCCAATTTACGCTTTATCGTAAAGAATGGTAAACTAGTATCCCTGCCCCATAGTCTCTCCTCATTTCTTACGAGTTCTTTTCTATCACCTTTTGGTAAACTCCGCCTACTTTGCGAACCATTCATCGCAAAGGGCCAAAAAATTGACGAAACCGTGGCAGACTTCATATCCCGCAGGCTGGGAAAAGAAGCTCTAACCTATGCCGGTAACCCATTTCTATCAGGGGTTTACGCTGCAAGACCAGAAAGCCTTTCCCTCACCCATGCATTTCCCGGATTACAGGAAATGGAACAATCGCACGGTTCTCTGTTTAAAGGAATGATTAAATCTAAAAAGGATCCCAATCGTCTACCCAAGACCCGTTTAATTAGCTTTCCGCTAGGCATGCAGGAATTAACCGATCACATATCCAACCAATTACCCGCCAGTTCCATCAGGTTACAATCCAAGGTTTTAAAAATTGAGAAAATAGAAAATCAATGGCGGGTAATTATTCAGGGTGATGGAGCTAGTACAGAGGAGGTTATTTGTGACAGTGTGATCTGCTCAATTCCTGCCCATCAATTAATGAGCATAGAATGGAGTGGATTGCAGGGTGATGAATTATTTAAAGATCTATCCAATGCTAGGCATTTTCCCCTGGCTCTTGTCTATCATGGATATGAAAGAAAAAATATTTTCCACCCGCTTAACGGATTTGGTTTTTTGGTGCCTGAAGTTGAGAACAGAAAGATCTTAGGAACTCTATTTTCAAGTACCATCTTCCCAGGCAGGGCTCCCAATGGTCATGTTTTATTGACCACATTTGTGGGTGGCGAACGCCAACCAGACATTGCAGAATGGGAAGACAAAAAAATCCATAGCATGGTACAAGATGAACATGCGGATCTTTTAGGAACTTCAAAAACTCCGTTCTTCAAAAAAATTATTCGCTGGTCTAAAGCCATTCCTCTACCAGACCAAAGTATGCAAACCAGAAAACAGGCTGCCCGAAAATTGGAAGAACAAAACCCTGGTCTGTTCTTCACTGGTTCTCATTTATGCGGTCCTCCTCTACCAAGTTGTATGCAGACAGATATGATCTAATTTTTTCTCGGCATTTTTTGTGGAAAGATTGCCTCAGTCCTCGTCCCTTGATAAATAGTTTCTTCTATAGATTGTATCAGTCATCATGAATTCAAATAAATCAGATCATCCTGTTAAGACCCTTGTCATCCTGCTCAATATGGGTGGCCCTCAGAATAAGGACGAAATCCACCCATATCTCAAAGAGCTTTTTCAGGACCGCGAACTCTTAAAATTACCCTTACAAAAAATCTTGGGACGATTCATTGCTTGGCGTAGAACGCCCAAAATTCAGGAACGGTATGAGGAGATCGGACAATATTCCCCAACTAAGGCCATCATGGAAAGCCAATGTAAAGGGATCGCTCATAAACTCGATCAAATAAATCCGGAGTCTGCACCCCATGTTTGTGTGTCGGGATTCCGTTACTGCTCTCCTCGACCGGGAGAGATGATCAAGCAATATAAAGGAGCCGAGAAGATCATTCTTTTTTCTCAATACCCACAGCATAGTTGTTGCACCAGTGGTTCTTCTTTTTGTGATGCCTACAGGTGGCTGAATAAACAAAACAATTCCGAAATCCAAGATAAAATATCAGTAATTGACCAATGGTGGGACCGTGCTGATTATACAGAACTTTGGGCCATGCTCATCCAAAGAAAATTTGAGGAAATGAAAAAAGAGCACGGATTAAAAGATGAAGATATTCGGATCATCTATTCTGCACACAGCCTTCCTGAATCATACTGCCTTGAAAAAGGCGATAAATACAACGAGGAAATTCAGGGCTCTGTCAACCGAATCGAGAAGGTCTTACATGAAAATGGGTTGCGTCACGAAGGGGCCTTGGCTTGGCAAAGCAAAGTTGGGCCGCAAAGAACGAAATGGCTCTCCCCATCCACTCCCGATGTCATCGCCGAGACCAAGCAAAAGGCCATCCTGATGGTACCGATCGCCTTTACCACCGATCATATTGAGACCCTCGATGAAATTGATATTGAGTTTCGAGGCTATGCCGATGAGGTAGTCGATCACTTCGCCCGAGTGGACTGCTTTAATATGGAGGAAAAGTTCATCGACTTATGTGCCAGACTTGTAATTGAGCACATGAATGATGATTTCAAGTCTTCAATACGGCCATGTTGCGTGAATTGCGAAGGAACGGACTGTGCATCGATGCGTAAGTATTTTGGTTCCTCTCCAGTGCACGCAACCGCTTAGCTTTTTCGACACCTACTTTAACATCGAAACTTACTCAGAGTTTCGCTATGCTTTGAGTATCCGAGTAGTCTGCTCTTAGCTATGAGTTTAAATGATGTTAGAGACCTTTTGTGGCTGGCCACGGCCAGCTACGGTGCGTCTTTTATACTAGGCATGATCAAGACGAGACATCCTTTTTCTGCCCTCTTTCGGGAAAGTCCATTCATTCTGATTCTGGCAGGATTTTTTCTGCAAACCCGAGCCCTGTATTTTCGTGGATTAGAGGTGCATGGTTGTCCGCTTGGCAATGGACTGGAAAGAACCCAGTTCATCCTATGGTCACTGATCGTTGCCTTTCTTATTCTTCGACTGGTCTGGAAACTTAATCTCCTCGGAACTTTTTGTGCTGGGGTTTCCCTTATACTCGGCACACTTTCCTTGGGACTTAAGAATTGGGATCGTCCCTATTGGACGGCGGATGGATATACCCGTCTCTTTAAAGATCCATGGATTGAATTGCATGCATCCATTGCTATCTTTAGCTACGGTCTTTTTTGCCTGCTAGCCGTAGTAAGCATAATGTATCTTTCGCAGAGGCAGGCATTGTTGTCGAGAAGACCAGGTTTTCTGGGTCCTTACCTTCCTCCGATTCAGGATTTGGAAACAGCGGCGTTTAGGCTGCTTGCCGTTGGCGTTTCTTTTCTCACCCTTTCCATGGTCGTAGGTGCGATGCACTGGACACGACACCCCGAATTTGTTAGCGGGGCAAAACTAACGGTTACTCTATCCCTATGGATTGGATACTTTGTACTTTTGATAATGCGAATTAGCAATCGGTTGTATGGTTCCCGTTTTGCCAAGTGGACGATTGCCCTCTTTGTTGTTGCACTGCTTTCTCTTTCCCTAGTTAGTTCGAAAACCAAAAGTCAGGTTTTTCATGCAGTGAATTCATCGCCGATTGTTTATTCTTCCCGATGAGCACAAA
This sequence comes from Opitutales bacterium, assembly GCA_900299365.1. Classification (GTDB taxonomy): domain Bacteria; phylum Verrucomicrobiota; class Verrucomicrobiia; order Opitutales; family Seribacteraceae; genus Chordibacter. The sequence continues at coordinate 7,970 of OMJS01000156.1, read as the reverse complement.
CTCGCAAAATTCACTCTTTCTCATCGGCACATCTCACCAAGTTGCCAACCTCAATGAACGTGAAACTATCGGCCTTCCCACAGATTCTATTAGAGAATTTTACCGTGGATTGGAGGATCTTTCCGGGCTTGATGAATGTCTCGTATTAAACACCTGTAACCGGACCGAAATCTACGGAACCTTCAATGGCGCTTTCTCGATCGATGTTGTTTTGAAATACCTCGCTCAATTTCGGGAACTTGACCTTTCATTTATCAAAGAAAAGACCTACCAACGCTCCGGCTCGGAAGTAGTCAGACATTTATTTGAAGTTGCATCAGGTATTGATTCCCAAATGGTCGGGGAAACCGAAATTCTTGGACAGCTAAAAAAGGCCTACGATGAGGCAGTTGAGCGAGATGCTACTGGAAAGGTGTTAAATCGGTTGTTCCAGAAAAGTTTTCAAGCTGCGAAATGGGCACGCACCAATACAGGAATATCCCGTGGCCAGGTAAACCTAGGTAATGTTTTGTGTGAACTTGCCCGCCGTATATTTGGACGGATCGACCAATGCAGATTGTTGGTACTGGGAGCCGGAGAGGTTGCGGAAAGTGCCCTTGAAGCCTTTAAATCCAGAGGGTCGGAGGCGATTACCGTAACTGGACGGACTTTTGACTGGTGTCCACTAAGTCGTAGAAAACCCGATGAACTCGCCCAAAAGTTTGATGGCTTTACCCTGGCTTATTCCAAGTTTCATGAGAGTTTACACCTCTTTGATGTTGTGCTCGCATCTACTGCCAGTGCAAATCCTTTGCTCACCAAGACACAGGTTGAGGAAGCCATGAAGAAGAGACCTTCAAAACCTCTTTTTATTATTGATGCATCCGTTCCAAGAAATGTGGAAGAATGTGCCTCCTCTGTAGATAATGTTTTTCTTTACAACATGGATGATGTATCCGCGATAGCTAACGAAAATTTACAATCGCGCTTATCGGAAGTGGATCGTTGCCGGGTTGCTCTGGCCAAGCGAGCCATTCGTTTATGGGATCAAATCAAGGCTCAACCAAGCCTCCCCTCCTGAATCAACCACTCTGCTGTTGCCCGATTTTGCGGGCGGGCAAGTAATTCAAATAACTTCCCAGCGGTCTGTTTTGCATCCTCCCCAGAATTTTGATTGTCCAATATTTTAGAAATTTCCTGAGCGAGAATCTTTCCATTTGCCCTACCCTGTAAAAACTCGGGATTAGGCGGATTATCGGGTAATAAAAGATTAGCCATCCCTAGGTATGGCACCCCGACTAACAACTTACCAATTAGGTAAGTGATTGGATGTGCCCGGTATCCGATCACCCCAGGCACACCTGCCCAGGCACAGGACAGAGACATGGTACCCGAACTCATCAATGCTGCCCGTGCAGAAAGTTCTGCCGAACGATCAACGATTTTGATTCTATCACAAATTAATTTCCTCTCTTTTATTTGTTTCTCAACTAGAGACCGTACAGCATTACCGGAAACGGGAAGTAAACCTTGTAAACTTTTTCGCTCTTTTGCCAAAATCTCGAAAGCATCCAAAAAGGCCGGAAGAATTCGCGAAACAGGTTGTAATCTACTCCCCGGGAGCAAAAGTAAACCGCCAGATTCATCATACCTTATATTTGACTGGTAGGATGGATGGGCAAAGGGATGACCCACAAAAGAAACGGGCAGGTCAACATCATCGTAGCACTCTTCCTCAAAAGGAAAAATGACTCCAAGTGCGTTCAAAGTTTTTGCCATTTCAAATCGCCTCTTTGGTTTCCATGCCCAGAGCTGTGGACTTACATATTGCAAGACCATGGAATCGCCACTGCCCTTGCTTGATAAACCATGTTTTTTGAGAGCACGGGCTAACCGCAGGTTAAAGCCCGGATAATCGACTAATAATATACAACGCGGACGAAACTTTGCGATCCAATCAATAGTATGCTTAAATATTTTTCGGAAAGTCCCATAATTCTTGATTACTTCTATAAATCCAACTACTGCATAACGAGCCAGAGGAAAAACGAGTTGAGCACCGGCACTTCTTAGTTCATCCCCACCAAGGGCAGAAATTTTCATATCCGGACGCGTCTTTAATAAATCCCTTACCAATCTGGCCGCGTGTTCATCACCGGATGCCTCGCCCGCAATTATCAAAAGATCACACGATCCAGAATTTGGAAGGAAATCAACTAATTTGCTCAAAATGACCAGTTCGATTCAATTTGCCGAGTAATGGTCAGGGCAACTTCGAGGGCAGATTTTCCAAAACTCCCATCTGTTTTAGGAGTAGAGGTTTGCTTTACGCAGGACAGAAAAGATTCAAGTTCCAAAGCGAGTGGTTCCCCTTGCTCCACAGGCACTTCATGCCTTTCTAGAGAAGGGCCGGATTTCTTGATTAAGTGGCCCTTCTGGTTCATAAAGTCGAGAGATAAGTACCCAGTGTCCTGAAATACTCTAATTTCTCGGGCCTTCTTTTCACTCACCCGACTGGCACTCAAATTGGCAACACATCCGTCGGCAAAAACAAGACGTGCATTGGCAATATCCTCGGTTGGGGAGAGTACGCGAACACCAATTGAATCTATTTTTTCAATCGGGGAATCTACCAATGCCATAGCAATACCCACATCATGTATCATCAAATCTAGCACCACTCCAACCTCGGTACCACGGGGCTGAAAAGGTGCGAGTCTTTCCACAGTTAGATACCTAGGTTGTTCTACTGCTCCCTCCAAGAAAGTCATAACTGGGTTGTAGTGCTCAATATGTCCCACCTGAACCATCATCTTGGCCGTATTTGCCTTATTTAAAATAGATTCAGCTTCCTGAGAGGATACACATAAGGGCTTTTCAACTAAGAGATGACAGTTCTGATTAATTAATTCCAAGGCAACCTCAGCATGCAGATTGGTGGGACAAACCACACTCACTGCATCGCATACAGAGCCGAGTTCTTCGATCGTAGAAAAACGAGGACAATCATATTCAGTACATACCGCATGAGCCGCATCATCATTAGGGTCATAAATTCCGACAAGTTGTGCTCCATCCATTGAATGGTAAAGTCGGGCATGGTGCTTACCCAGATACCCGACACCAGCTACTCCACATTTCAGAGGTGATTGCATAGGATTCTTCATGAGGGAAGATTAGTTATAGGTCAAACCTCGTTGAGCTTTCCTTCCGTGAGTACGGATTGTTGATTAGTTGCACGAGCAAATGCTTGGTTATGGGTAACAAGAATTAGTGAAGCCCCCTCTTCGGAACAAGCATTAAGAAGTAAACTCATCACATCTTCCCCCGTGCGTTCATCCAAATTTCCAGTTGGTTCATCAGCCAGTAAGACCTTGGGCTGGTTCAGTAATGCCCGGGCAATGGCAACTCGTTGTCTCTCACCGCCGGATAATTTACCAGGTATCTGATCGGCTTTATCGGCCACTCCCATTTTCTTTAGTAAGTCATGGGCACGTTCCACGAACGATCGGTCAAGACTTCCAGAAATTCTTGCCGAGAGAGTAACATTTTCTAAAACACTCAATTCTGGCACAAGATAATATGCTTGGTAAACAACTCCTAAAAAATTTGCCCGGTGAGCAACTTCATCTGGCCTAGCTTTGCGTTCACAATCCATCGACCGTTGTCCCCATAGCAAGGTCCCTGCATCTGCATTTTCAATACGGGCAAGTATGTTAAGTAAGGTCGTTTTTCCACAGCCTGATTCACCACGTATGCTCAAAGATGACCCCATAGGTAAGGACAGATTGATAGATTTAAGAACGGCAAGTTCTTGTTTTCCAAACCGAAAAGTTTTGGAAATATCATTTGCCTGCAAAATAATAGAATTATTCATTGCGAAGCGCATCTGCAGGGTTCATTCGGGCAGCTCGCCAAGCAGGGATTAACCCAGCGAGAGTAGAGACAAAAACTGCAAATAGAGCAAAAGTAATAAAAGTGGATGCACTTTCCGAGGATTCCCAAGGATAAGGCACATAGAGGCTATAAAAGTCATAAAACTGGGCGACTCCAACCTTTCCTTCATCTCCCGCAATCCGAACGACGATGAAAGACATGATATCATCACGAAACCGAATAAATAAAAGAGCCAATACACAACCAAGAACCGCACCCAACAATCCAATCAAAAACCCCTGTATGCAGAAAATCGCACCGACCGCGCCCCTGGCTCCCCCCATAGCTACGAGTAATCCAATCTCTCTGATTTTTCGAAGTACTGTGGTCATCAAGGCAATAGCAATGGCAAATGCAGCAACCAGTCCAATCGGGACCATAATTAAAATCATCAAGTATTCCTCAAATTTGAGGAGGTCAAAAAACCAGGCATTTTCCACAAACCAAGGAACAAATGCCCAGTCCATAGATCTAGCTAGCTCCAATTCTTCACAAAAAGCGTACAAACTTTCTTCATTATTGGATATGTCTTGGGAAAATTTTAGAAACATGCCATCGCACAACCCAGTGGTTGTTCTCATATCCTCAAACATTCGAAATGATCCAATCATTGCCTCGGCATGAAAGCCCTGCCAAGGCACCTCAAAAATACCACCTACTCGAACCTCTTTGGGTGGTACCATTTCATCAGCCTGAGCCTGCTCAATCATAGCTGGTGAAAATACTTCAATGGTAGAAGCGCGAAAAGTTTGGTAGGTCGATTTAGCTCCAATCTCTGGTTCTAAAAAAGGAGAAATAGTGGCAAATGTGGGAGTACCAGGCCCTGCAATTAATAATCCATCAACGGGTTTAATCTCACGAGCAAAGCCTAGTCCAGGAGAACGAAGTGCCCATACTTGCTTTCCCAAATATTCGAGATGCCACTCAGCAGAAGGTACATCCACACTAAATTCATAAACAGAGACCCCAAGGGCATCATCTTGCTGCCCTTTTGAATCTCCCATACGTAAAATAGCTCCTGGTCGTACGCCTAGTCGGTTGGCCACATATTGACTTACAAAAACTACATCATCGTGTAGGGATGAGCTTGCAGGAACCGGTGTAACATCAACTGCATCATGAGCTTCAAGTCGCATCTGTCCATTTTCTAAGAACTCATCAAGTGGCAGTACAGGTTCTCCTCTTGAAAGATCGATACCAATCGTAAGTGGGACGGAGTGATAATCTTTTTTTTGCACAAGTAAAGGCCCCTGCAAATAAGGCGTGACTGAGGAGACCTTTGGCATAAGTAAAAGTTCGTTCTGAAGAATCCTCCATTCCTTTGTCCGGCTGAGTGGAATGGCCCGAGCATGTCCTTGTGCGTCAATTATGTCTTCCCTAAATTTATGTTGGAAGCCCTTCATAAATGCGACAACCACGATCATTACATTTACACCGAGAGCCACTCCCACTACTGCTAGTAGGGAGAAAAAAGAAACTATTTTCCTAGAAGGAAATAATTGTTTCCATGCAAGAAAGAGGGGCCAGGGTATTTTCACAAATAAAGTGGCAGAAAAATTTTTCAGTCTTTCCGTAACGTTCTGGAAAAATTTGTATCCAGTAGACTGATATTTAAATCTGTGGGGATATACTCACCCACCTTTTGGGTCCATTCATCAACTGTTTGAGGATCAATCTGAGGAATCGGATATTTTTCCTGAAAGAAATAAACATAACCCGTGTACAAAGCAAAAAGGGCAACGAAAAAAAGAGCTATGCGAAAAAGACTCTTGAGAATAAAGAAGCACAAAAGAAAAGCCAGCAAAGCCAAGACAAGACTGAACAATGGATTTGCCATAATTTGATTCACCACATCCTGCATTTGAGAGATAATCTTTGCGAAACTCGTCCAATTCGACAATGAAAATCCTGCGTTTGGCCAAGTTCTTAATCCAATTTCTTAAATACCTGAGACTGAGAAACCTGATAACCGGCCTTGTTTATATTATCCTCAAGATCTTTCAGGTCCCGAAGAAGCAAATTCGCACGTGCTCCTGCTGTTATCCGGGTTGCTTTCTTAGTTTCTAGCTGCGTGTTCCATCGATCCCGCTGAACATCAGTGATAAAGCCTTGACCAGGCAATCTTTGATCAAGGGATCCAAACCTAGCCATTTCTGCGGCCAACTTTAATTCAGCTATCCTACATTCGCGGGCATATTTTTCAGCATCGATAAATTGGGAACGAAGTTTCAACCATTCGGATTCAAATTGAAGTGATTGCTTTAAATCCTCCTGTTCCTTCAATTCCAAAGAAATTTCCTCAAATGAACTCTGAGTAAAAGCATCCTCAGGCTTTTCGGAAGAATCGAGCGAACGACCAGACTGACAGCCCGAAAATATTAAAAGAAATACGAGATAGAAAGGTATGAGCTTATACAAAACAACTTATTTTTGCACCCAATTACCGGATGTTTTTTTAAACCAGTGTCCCTTCTTTGCTTTGGTTGCAATTCCTTGGGAAAATTTACGTGCCACTGCAGAAACATCTCCACCTGTCTTGGTAGCAAGATCTTTAAATAACTCCTTGCGGTCCGTATTTTCCAAGTTCACCAGTTCCGCTGCTTCTGAATTACTGGATTGGCGAAGGTGCAGAAAACCATCCACCCCCTCACCCACTGTACCTGCATCCTTTGCAGAAAGAACATCGGGTAACCTTGCTTTCATCCGGTCTGTATAATCTGCCCAGAGCAAGGGGGTTAAAAAGCAAAGAAAAAATAAATAAGAAAATAGACGACTTTTCATGGTTTCAGAATATTTAGTTAACAGGTTCTTCATCATAAAGATCATCTAGGAAACTGTTTATTTCCTTTTCTATCTTTATCGTGATGTTGTGGTCCAGAGTTATATGATGCTCAGTTTTCACAACAGTACATGAGAAGAACGACATAAGGGTAAAGACGATGACTAGTTGAAAGGTTTTATTCACCGTATAAGAATAAGTTAATGCTGGTTTACCGGGCAATAATGTTCTTGATATCAAAATAAATTATTTACGGAATCACACCCCACTTTGTTAGATCTGCCTGTTGGATCAATGCATCCAATCCCCCGACGATCTTGGGTCGATATTCTACACTAATATCCTTTCCATCTACCTCTGATTCACCCCGGACATTCATTTCCACCACCCGATCTCCATCTTCTTTCACTTTAAAAAGGATATTGAGTGCTTCGAGGTTTAAGTTCTGCAATGCCCTGTCCAATAAATACATGTTTTTGTACTCTGAACTTTTTTTATCCAGTCCATCGGTCAACATCCCCTTAGTATTGAGGTATAATTTTGCAGAATCTGAAGAGTCTAAAGATAATGCACCTCCATAGAAATCCCATCCCCTAAGTGGGTCATTTCGAATACTTAAAGTTCCCGATAAATTTCCCTCCATTTGAGCATCAAGATCCTCAAATAAGGAGATAAGGCTTTGTGAATTGAGTCCCTGAGCAACTGCACGAAGTTCCAAGTTATCAAGGTTCTCCCCAACTTTAGTCTCGTCCAAGGCAATTAGCCCACCAAAAGCATGAAGCTCGACAGTTTGAATGATTTTCTCACCCGTAGAGAGCAGATCAAAGCGTATTTCTCCATCTTGCAATGTTTGCTCCCCCGCATGTAAATCAAAACGAATGCTTTGGGTTCCATTGCTTTCTAGAGGATCTAATGTATTTAACTTAACACTTCCAATGATTTCCTTAATGGCAAAATCTTTGTAATCAGCGAAACTCAACCCTCCCTCCATCACCGAGATGTGCAAACCTCCCTCAGTAGGATCTGTAATTTCTACGACTAAGTTTGCGGGGTCGAATGAAAACTCAATTTCATTTGCCTGCATATGAAGAGACGAGATTTCAATTCTTTCCATCGAATCAAGGTTAAATTCGACCTTGAGGTTTTCAATTTTTTGATCCTCTCCCAAAAAGGCTTCTTCTATTGATAAAGTTTGCTCTTTTTCCAATTTGGGTAAGGTATCCAGAGCGACTTCTCCTTCATAACCTAGGTTATGAATGTTTAAACCAATTGTGGG
>OMJS01000155.1 GCA_900299365.1 Opitutales bacterium | reverse complement strand
CACCCGGGTTATCGATTGAGTGGAACGGGGCGGGATACACTGAGGAGTCCATGCTGGATTGTAGGAGAAAAAAGACTAATTTTACCAGCCTTTGGTGGATTTACCGGACTAAAAAATGTTACCCTCGAACCCTATGAAAAACTCTATCTGACCAATGGAAAAGAAATCCTCCCTCTTTCGAAAACCGTTTGAATTACCCTTGACTCGAAGATGTAAGGGATAAAAAATGAACCTCATTGTGAATGGGAAATCCCGTTTTACCCTCTATACACCAATCAATACATACTATGAAAAACCTACTTTTAATTCTCGGAATCATTTCTCTTGGATTTTTCTCTGCCTGTGGCGGTGGACACGATCATGAATGCTGTGGCGAATGCGGTGGCGACGATGCAGAATGCTGTGGTGAAGGTGGCGAATGCTGTAAAGGTGGCGATGATGCCAAAGAAGCAGAAGCTTCCGAGTAAGCTCTTACTCTTACAGAGATTCTGATTTTTAAGCCCATGCTGGATCTCCGGCATGGGCTTTTTTGTGCCCTCCCAATTTGTTCATTTAAAAAATTAATATTAGGTTATATTACATTGAATAAATTCATCCACGCATTTGAACCCCTTAACGCTGATAAAGGTGCATCAATCACCTATTCAACTCAGGAGGGGAGAAAATCCTTTTCTCTGCCCAGACCTAAAATAGATTCATTATCTGCTCCTACAGCGATAGAATCCTTTGCCATCGATCCGGAGGTCTACCACCAACGCATGGAAATGGTGGAAGCTTTAGTAAAAAAGCAAAAATGATTAGGGAAGATAGCGGTTTTTCCAAACTTCCCGACAAGCACTAATCAATTGCCTAACTTTATCCGGATGAATCGCTTGCTTTGGGTCATCGCCTATTCCTTTCGGTGGGTCGGTATGGGACTCGATGCAAAGACCATCCGCCCCATAAGCAATAGATGCCAAAGCACAAGCGGATACAAAGTCGGCATGTCCCACACTGTGGGAAGGATCCACCACCACCGGGGCCCAAGTGCGGTTTTTTAAAAGAGGGGTGATCGATTCATCTGGGTGATTCCTATACCCCTCAAGAGGCGGGGTTGTACCCCGCGGGCAGAGCATCAGATTGGGATTTCCCTCGGCAACCAGATATTCAGCGGAAGCGATAAATTCATTGGGGGATGCCATGTGTCGCCCTCTTTTAAGCAAGACGGCGGTTGAGGAACCTGCGGTCAACTGACCAATCTCCTTAAGCAGGCAATAGTTTTGAGCATTGCGGGTGCCAACCTGAACAACATCAACCTTAGCATCAAGGGCAAGCTTGAGTTGTTCAGAATCCATGACTTCGATATCTATAGGTAGTCCCGTTTCCTCCCGAGCCTGCAAAATGATCGGAAGAGAATCATTATCACCCTGAAAAGAATAGGGATTGGTGCGGGGCTTCCACACTCCACCACGCAGGGCATGCACTCCCGCCTCTTTCAACGCATGGGCGGATTCAAGGTAAAGATTGGGATTAGCAGGATCGATGGTGCAGGGACCGGCAATGATAAAAGGTTGATCTTTCCCCACCTCAGTCATACCCACCCGAACGCGATGATCTGACAACCCGGAACGACGATCCATTAATTTGTAGGGCGATTCGATCATATCCACCTTGGAAATAAATGATAAACCGGCGATCCGCTTGAACATGACCTCCCTGCCCTCATCCCCCAGAATGGCATAGACACAGCGATTACGCCCCTGAATTTCAAGGATCGAACAGTCAAAGTCTCCAGCGATAGCTTCGACTTCCTTAAGCTGAAGAGCATCCAGTTTATTGGCTTTGGGAATAATCATTAAATATCGAAAATTTAGATATGTTTAATCTTGTCAGTTTTCCTTTGTGAGCAAAAGATTAAAGAAAATGGCAAAAAGAAACCAAAAGCCAACAAAGTTCCACAAAGCTGAAGCAATTTGCTTATACCTTGGCATGATTTTTTTGTGGTCATGTGAAAAACCTCAGGTCCAAAAACAAGAGAAAGGATATCCACTTGCAGATATTATTCAGGAAAAATCATACTGGGAAGGCAGCTCGATTGAGGCATCCGATACTTTTTTTATGGATGATGAAAATATGTTTTGCTTGAAGGAAACGAAAAGACCCTACACTGGGGTCATTAAAGTAAGAGCCAGAAATGGAACTGTTGCAGCTTTAAGAAGCTACATTTCTGGAGTGCCAGATGGAGATTTTTATGAATGGCACGAAAATGGAAACCTGAAATCTAAACAACAGTATAAAAATGGGGTTAAACACGGTTACTTCTTTGTTTGGACATCCAATAATGTGATTTATTCCAGACGGTACTATCAGGACGGAATGGAAGACTTTAGCCGCTTCGAAGACGAGGGTGTTGCACAGACTGGAGCAAGTCTTGCCTCAGTGGAGCTAAAAGAATGGGAAGGAACGGGTCCTGCATTTTACAAAAAATTTGCTGGAGATCCCAAACGAGACGGGATGGTTTGGATCCGGGAGACCGAAGAATTGTATAATGGCACCATTACTGCGCTAGACGACCAAGGTAGGAAAGAAGCAGTTTTACGGTTCAAGAATGGAAAATATCAGGGCACAATTTCCAAATGGGACGAAAATGGGAATCTCTGGGAAGAAGGCGAATTCGACCGTGGAACCTTGGTTACTTTTACAATCAAAGCAGGAAAACCTTTTGATCCCAATCAAGTCATCGATTTGTCCGAAGATCCGGAGATGGCAAGTCTACTCTTCGAAGAGTAAAAAATCGTGTCCGAGAATTGTGCCTTTGGCACAACAAGTGCTTAATATTAAGCATCTTAAATGTCTGTCTTAGGCACAAAATTATAGGCTCTTGGAGGTTAATCACCAAAATTTGTCCTGCGGTAGCTATTCCATATTGCAAAAGACTCGCACGCAATGAATGCATGTTTCTTTCAATCAATACCGAAGAAGTATACTTGAATTACTTTTTAGCCCGTGTCTTTCGAGCAGGTTTTTTTGCTTTAGACATGACATTAATTCCAAGATGCTCGGCCTCAATTTTCTTTCCCGGATCAGCTAGAATAACAGCCCGCTCCACAGCATTTTCAAGCTCTCTCACATTCCCCGGCCAACTATGAGAAAGAATTGCTTTTTCACAAGTTTTAGAAAATTGGATCTTATCGATTCCGTGTCGCCTCGAATGGCGTTCGAGAAAAGTGTTAGCAAGAAGCAAAATATCATCTCCTCGATCACGGAGCGGAGGAACCGCAATTGGGAACACATTAAGGCGATAATAGAGATCCTCTCTGAAATTTCCTTTTTCAACCTCTTCCAGCAAATTTCGATTAGTCGTAGCTAGTACACGCACTTTCACTTCGATGGTTTTATTTCCCCCCACCCGTTCAAACTCTTTTTCCTGTAAAACTCTTAGCAGTTTAGCCTGTAAGGAAGGAGCAATCTCGCTGATTTCGTCTAATAAAATCGTTCCCCCATCTGCCAGTTCAAACCGTCCTTCTCTTCTCTCGGTTGCTCCCGTAAAGGCACCCTTTTCATGTCCGAAGAATTCACTCTCCATTAAAGTTTCTGAAATGGCGGCACAATTTACCCTGATATATGGTTGCTTCGCTAGCATGCTATTACGGTACAACTCCCGAGCAACCAACTCTTTACCTGTACCATTTTCTCCCGTGATCAGAACTGTCGCTTCCGTCTTGGCTACTTTATCTACTAAAGTTTTGAGCTTTTTGATTGGCTCGCTTTCCCCAACTATGTCAGATGAACGGGTATCACTTTCCTCCACATAGTACTTGGTAACCCGACGCATCTTGTCAAATGAAGCAACCTTATCGACTACTACTTCAATTTGATCAAAAGAGAATGGTTTTACAACATAATCAAATGCCCCCATTTGCATACAGGAAACTGCAGATTCAACCGATCCGTATCCTGTCATCATGACCACCATGGGACCATCCGTCTTCGCCATGATTTCCTCGAGCAAATCGGTACCCTCTCCGTCAGGAAGCCTTAAGTCCAAGAATACCAGGTCAAAAGAATCCCTTGCCAAAATCTTACGAGCACCCTTTAAATCTCCCGTTGATGCTACAGAGTATCTCTTGTTCCGCAACTGAGTTTCCAATGCCTTACGAATCATAAGCTCGTCATCAACCACGACTATCTTTTCAATCGCCATAACATATTCCTTAATCTATTTTTTAAAAAAGTAAATGAACTTTCGATAAGAAGAATTAAATCATAAAAAATTGAATATTCAAAAATACACAGAAAAAAAAGAAATTTATGAAGAATTTTTAAATTCAAATAAAGATAAGAATATAGAATTTTTATATAGAACAGACATCGATGGTTTTATGTCTCAAAAGGATAAAATTACTAAAAGTTTACCTGATTTTATTATAAGTGAAATACTGCCATCTGAGTATTATTTTTTATTTGATCCATTATTTAAAAGTTTAATTATCCAAAAGGGTATTTTTATCTGTGATGATGGAAAAATTAATAACGAGATTATATGTACAAAAGAATTACATGATATTGTAAAATTTACATTCTTGGATAAAACTAATTTATCTATCAATTTTTTAAAGAGTAATATAATCAAATCTGCCAAAGCGTTAATCATTGAATATATGAATTCAAATGATTTGATAAAAACAATTTTGTCATTAAATAAAAATACAAAATTATATATAGCAAATTTTAAATTAGATATTTCGTACATTTACTTGTCGGAGATTTATAACTTGATAAGTTTGAATAAACAAGAAATAAAACTTTCAGACTTAAGCATAATTCTCAAAAATGAAATCAATAATACCGAAGCAGTTGAAACTTCGAATTACAGTACTAATTTATTCAATGATTTCTTTGATAACGATGATCCTTATTTAGAAAATAATTCAACTCATCCACAGGCTTTACAATTTATTATAAAAAAGAAATTGTTGTCCGCCACTTATGCTAACACAATCGAAATAATTTATTATTTAAATATTTTTTTAAAAAAAATTGATTTATACTCAAATTATTTTGTCAAAGAAAAAGAACTATTGGCATCTAATATATACAGATTTATATACTTGAAAGAAATTTTAAAGGATAAATCTCTTCAAAAATTGAATTATAATTTTGATAATATAATTAAATTT
>OMJS01000154.1 GCA_900299365.1 Opitutales bacterium | reverse complement strand
TCATAACTTGTATACGTCTCTTCTATTTGCATCAGACTGGAACCCTTTTGATTTTTCCACCCAGTGCGTTCAACCTTTGGTCGATGGATTCGTAACCCCGGTCAATCTGCTGGATGTTCATGATTTCCGTGGTCCCATGAGCCCCCAATGCTGCAATCAACAGGGCCATTCCTGCACGGATATCAGGTGACGAAACCAGGGCTCCCCGCAACGGAGATGGCCCGGAAACAACCACCCGATGCGGATCACAGAGGATGATCTGGGCTCCCATGGAAATCAGTTTGTCCACCCAGAAGAGTCGACTTTCGAACATCTTCTCAAAGATCAGGACGGCTCCCTCACATTGGGTGGCAGTCACAGTAATGATACTTGTCAGATCTGCAGGAAAACCAGGCCATGGACTATCATCGATTTTGGGGATCCCACCTGGAATGTCGGTTTTCACCTTCCGCTTTTGTGTTTTAGGAACAATCAGATCATCCCCATCGGCTTCGGTTCGGATTCCGATTTTTTCAAACATGTTGCAAATCACCGAGAGATGTTTCACCCCGGCGTTTTTAATCGTCAATTCACTTTTTGTAACGGCGGCAAGACCGATGAATGAACCGACCTCCGTATGATCGGGCTGGATCCGGTACTCTCCTCCCCCCAATGCATCGACCCCTTCAATTTGGAGCATATTGCTGCCGATTCCCTCAATTTTCGCTCCCATCAGGTTGAGAAAATGACAAAGGCCCTGGACATGGGGCTCACATGCCGCGTTGTATATCGTAGTCTTTCCCTGGGCAGTAACCGCAGCCATCAAGGCATTTTCCGTCGCCATGACACTCGCCTCTTCAAGCTGTAAATAACACCCCTGTAGCCTGTCGGCATGCATGATAAATTTCCCTGGCTGACTGTCATCGATACTGACCCCGAGTTGCTGAAATGCCTGCAAGTGTACATTTACAGGGCGCAGGCCAATACGGTCTCCTCCGGGATAGGGCAGTTCTACCCTGCCTCTTTTTGCCAACAACGGACCTGCCAGCAAAAAGGATCCTCGGATGGATGAAGCTTTCTTGGACTCCAAAGAATGCTTTTCAAGTGAAGTGGGATCAAATGCATAACTGCTGGGGGATATTCTCTCAACTCCAACACCGAGTTCCTCGAGAATTCCACACATCGAGCGGATATCAAGAATATCGGGAACATTGTTGAGCGTTACCGTTTCATTGGCCAATAACACGGCCGCTAAAACAGGAAGTGCTTCATTTTTGTTGCCGGAAGGCTCAATACCTCCTTGAAGAGCATTTGCTCCTTCGACGATAAATTTTTCCATCATTTCATGAGTTCAGAAGTGATGATCCTTTAAACTGAATCTGTTTGCCAGAGTCACCGAAACATCTTTGAAATTGACCTGATAGGTAAAATGATCAGGAGCTATATCTCACGACCATGGCTGATTAAAATATGAATGGATTGGAACCATGAATTCCCGGAGCAAATCTTCATCTTCCGGGAATGTAAACCCTGCCTTGTTAACTCATAACCTCCTGTATTGAAGGAGTCAGGTGATGCCGCAGGCGGCTAAGATTACCTGGCAGGCTGGTCAGAGTCATCAAGATCCCCTCCTCCTGATAGTCAATACTGTCGACCCTGCTGTATTGATAAATATCTGAAATATTTTGGGATTGTTGGTAATCCAAGCGGATGGTCATCGTCTCCATCCTTTTTTCAAAAAAACTTCCGATGCTTTCTCTTAACTCTTCAACTCCTTCATTCAAGGCTGAGATAAAAACCGAATCCGGATTCAGTTTCCGCAGAATCTGAAGTTGAGCCAGTGGAACCTGATCAATCTTATTGAAGACCTTGAGAACCGGAATACAATCCGCATCCATCTGGCTTAGAACCTGATGCGTCGTTTGAATATGATCTTCAAAATCACTGCTTGCATCAATCACATGAAGCAATAGATCCGCATCGCGGATGGTGCTTAGGGTTGAGCGGAAAGCCGCGACCAGTTCGTGAGGAAGATTCTTGATGAATCCCACCGTATCGGATAACAGAATCTTGGGCCTGAAATCCTCCTCCATCAATCGTGTGGTCGAATCGAGGGTGGCAAATAAGCGATTTTCCACCAGTACATGAGAGTCGGTCAATCGATTCATCACGGTCGATTTGCCCGCGTTGGTATAACCCACCAAACTGACATTCAGGCATTGAACCCTTCTTTTTTTCTGGGTGTTGCGTTCTTTTTCGATTCGTTTGATTTCATCGCGAAGTTTCGAAATCCTGCGTCGCAGATATTGACGATCATTTTCAATCTGCTTTTCCCCTCCACCACGGGAGACTCCAATACCACCACGTTCCCGGTCCAGATGTTTCCAGAGTCCTGCGAGTCTAGGCATCAAAAATTCTGCCTGGGCCAGTTCAATTTGAAGCTTGGCTTCCCTCGTACGGGCATTACGGGCAAATATTTCAAGTATCACCTGGGTCCGGTCCAAAACAGGACGTTTCCATTTTTGCTCAAGGTTACGGGTTTGTTTCGGAGTCAAGGAGGCATCCACGATTACGGCGTCTGCACATTTCTGATGAAGGACTTCCTTGATTTGACTTAATTTTCCGGTACCGAAAAAGTAGGCAGGGTGAATTTGGGGCCGGTTCTGGATGATCCGGTCAGCAACCCTGGCTCCCAAAGATACCACCAGAGAGGCTAATTCTTCCAGGGATTGATGCGCTTCCTGACTGGTTTGTTCTAGTTGAAGGGAAAGTAATAGGGCATTTTCCCATACACCAAACAAACGGTTTTCGTCCAATCGACTCCTGTATGAGGATTTTATTCAGAAAAAACTTATGCTTTTAAAAACTTTTTTTGAAAAGATTTTAAAAAAAATATTCTTATGATTGTTTACTGAAACCTGCAAAAGTCAATCTGATTTTAAACCTTTGAAATGACGAAAAATAAAATGATTTTAAACTTAGCTGTAGTTTAAAAAATGGTTGTTTTGAAAATTTAAATTGGAACGGAGGAACCGCCTTCGTTAGAAGGCGGTGTATGCACAATGAGGGGTCAGGAACTGAAGAGATTATTCCAGAATTGTTTGCTGACCTGCTTACCAAGGTCTGCAATGGACTCCGTCAGTGGGATGGATTTTGGACAGGCTTCAACGCAATTTTGAGCATTACCACAATCAGAAATACCACCTTTCTGCATCAGCACGTTCAGTCTTTCATTGCGTAGATTTTTCCCAGTGGGATGCATGTTGAATAAACGGGCCTGATTCATAGCTGCTGCACCAAGAAAGTCATTGTTCTTGGAATATTGGGGACAAGCTTCCACGCAGCATCCACAAGTCATACATTCTGAAAGTTTGTAGGCAACATGCTGATGTTCCGGAGAAATCCGTTCCCCCGGACCCAAATCATGATAGCCATC